>VRUF01000024.1:3224-7434 GCA_019456245.1 Planctomycetota bacterium
GAACCGTCCTGTTTGGCCGCAGGGTGTGTTGAGGCCAACCGGTACACCTGCGATTCCCAAAACTCTGGATTGGGATGTTTGGCTTGGACCTGCACCATATCGTCCTTATAATCCCGTGTATCTTCCGTTTAACTGGCGCGGGTGGATTGATTATGGGTGCGGTGCTCTTGGCGATATGGCTTGCCATGTGATGGATGCGGCATTTTGGGCACTTGAACTGAAATATCCAACCAGCGTAGAGGCGAGTTGTTCCAGAACGCACAAGGTTATCAATAATGAAACGTTTGCGAGGGCGTCTGTGGTTCACTACACTTTCCCAGCCAGGTATAAAATGCCGGAGTTGAAACTGCACTGGTATGACGGTGGTCTGTTTCCGGACAGACCTGAGGAGATGGATCCCCGGAGTACGTGGGGAAAAAGCGGTACGATTTTTGTCGGAGATAAAGGTAAGATGATGTGCGGCGAGTATGGTGGTAATCCGCAGATTATTCCCAGAGCGAAGATGCGTGAGTATACTCAGCCTGCCAAGACGTTGAAAAGGATAGATGTGGGTATTGAGCAGAACTGGATCGACGCTTGCAAGGGCGGCGAGCCGGCGTGTTCCAACTTTGATTATTCGGGTCCGTTTACGGAAACAGTGGTGATGGGTAATCTTGCGACACGTATGCCCGGTGAGAAGCTTTACTGGGATGGCGAGAATATGAAGGTTACTAATAACGATGCCGCCAACGAATTTGTCGGAAAGACTTATCGTAAAGGCTGGGAGCTGTAATTTTCTATTGTCTATGTGAATGATTCGGCCTTTCTCCTTCGCCAAGGCTATGGAGAACAAGTATGGCCGAGGCTAAATTGTTTTAGGGGACTTGTATTATGAAAAAGATTATAATTTTGGGATTGATTGCGATGATCGTGTCGACGAGTTTTTGTTTTGGCGAAGAGGCCGCTACCAAAAAAGAAAACCGTCGAGGCGGGAGTAGAAGTAGAGGTCGCAGGTGGAAGCTTGCGACTCAGGCTTATTCGTTTAAGAAGTTTACATTTTATGAAGCAATCGATAAGACTGAGTCGCTTGGTCTGCATTATATCGAGGCTTATCCGGGTCAGAAGGTCAGCAAAGACCGGATGGATGTTAACGTAGGGCCTGGTATGGATGCGGAAGTTCGATCTGAAGTTAAAAAAAAGCTGAAAGATGCGAAGATTAAGCTTATCAATTTCGGAGTTACGAAGCTAAAGAACGATGAGGCAGAGTGCCGGAAGGTTTTTGATTTCGCGAAAGATATGGGTATCGAGACGATAGTTTCCGAACCTCCTGAAGATGCTTTCGATCTGATCGATAGGCTTTGCAATGAGTACAAGATCAAGCTTGCAATTCATAATCATCCCAAGCCGTCGCATTACTGGAATCCCGATACGGTTCTGAAGGTTTGTGAGGGTAGAAGCAATATGATCGGTGCGTGTGCTGATACCGGGCACTGGATGCGTTCCGGCGTAAATCCGCTTGAGGCGATCAAAAAGCTTGAGGGTCGTATTGTCAGCTTCCATCTTAAAGATCTTAACGAGTTTGGTGTTAGAAAGGCTCATGACATGCCCTGGGGTACAGGTAAGGCTGATATTAAGGCGATTCTAACTGAGTTGGCGCGTCAGAAATTCCGCGGATCTTTTTCGATCGAGTACGAGTATCACTGGGAAAATTCGGTTCCTGAGATTCAGCAATGTGTGGATTATTTCAAAAAGACAGTGGCGGAATTGAGGTCGAGCAGGGCGAAAGATCTTTTTTCGAAGGATTTTTCCAATGCTGTGCTCGAGGGTAAGTGGGCATTTGAAGATGGAGTGCTGACGCGAAAGGGCGGCGGTGATATCTGGACCAAAGAAAAGTACGGAGATTTTATCCTGAGCATGGAGTTTAAGGTGGCAAAGGGCACCAACAGCGGTGTGTTTATTCGTACGGGGAATTATGAGTGGATTCCTTGGATCGAGGTTCAGATTGAAGATTCCAGCGAAAAGGAAATCAGCAATCATATCTGCGGTGGGATTTTTGACATTATCGCACCGAGCAAGAATATGGTAAAGAAGCCCGGTTTGTGGAACCACATGAACATAATAGCAAAGGGGAAGCGAATCATAGTTGTTCTTAACGACGAAAAAGTTGTTGATATGGATTTGAACAATTGGAAAACGGCTCATAAGAATCCAGACGGAACAAAAAACAAATTCGATATTGCATACAAGGATCTCCCTGACAGCGGTTTTATTGGTTTGCAGGATCACGGTCGTCCGGTTTGGTATCGTAATGTTAAAATAATGAAGTTGTAACTCAAACCGACTGATCAGTCAGTTTGGGTAATTAACGTTAGAATAGATTTTTAAATATGGCGGTTTTGGGCACCCACCAAGGGTGCCCAAAATGTGTGTGAACGGCTATAAACATTATAAATAGTGTTTTCGACTGCGATTAGTGTAGATTTGGCATAAAACAGGTGAAAAAGGGGCAGAGGGCTTGTTTCTAGGGTATTTTTTGCCGATTCTTGATAAAATGCAATATTTATGATACTATTGTTCGTTTAATATTGTGTACAGTTTGTGAATTTGAATCGATTAACTTTTTTTGCGGTTTATTTGTTAGGAGTTTGTTGTAAATGGCGACGAAAATAGACAGACGTAATTTTATGTATTCTACAGCAGCGATTGGTGCGGGTCTTTTTGTGGCTCCGAGTGTAATGGGTGCGACAGAGAGCCCTGGCAAAAAGGACGATATTAATGTGGCGATTATTGGGCTTGGTAAGCAGGGTACTGTTCTTTATAATGCTATAACCCAACTTGGAATGAAGGATTGCGGTATCAAGTTCCGTGCATTTTGCGATATATGGGAAGACTATATATTACTACCGCAGTCTCGTCGTTTGAGGAGTTACGAGCGATGGGGTCACAAGGGTACACCTTATACCGATTACAAAGAGATGCTTGCCACGGAAAAAGATCTTGATGCTGTGATTGTTGCAACTCCTGATTTCTGGCATTCTGAACATACGGTTGCCTGTCTTGAAGCTGGTTTGCATGTTTACTGCGAAAAGGAGATGTCTAATACTCTTGAAGGCGCTAAGAAGATGGTTGAAGCGGCCAAGACGAGCGGCAAGCTTTTGCAGATCGGTCATCAGCGCAGAAGTAATCCTAAATACAGATTTGTTAACGATAACATTATTAATAAGAGTTTTGGCGGTAAGAAACTTCTTGGACGTATTACGACGATCAATGGTCAGTGGAACCGAAGCCGTGCTGCGTGTGTAGATTTTGGTCTTCCGAAAAAAGCGACAAAAATACCGGTTGCGGTATTGAACAAATACGGGTTTAAGGATATGAAGCAGTTTATGAACTGGCGTTGGTACAAGGGTCTTGGCGGCGGTCCTATCGTGGATCTTGGTTCGCATCAGATCGATATCTACAGTTGGTTCCTTGGTAACGCCAAGCCGAAATCTGTGATGGCAAGCGGCGGGGTTGACTACTGGACGGATCATGAGTGGTACGATAATGTAATGGCGATATTTGAATTCGATACGCCTGAAGGTGTTGTTCGTGCTTCTTATCAGACGCTTACGACGAGCGGCAGCGGTTCTTATTACGAGAAATTTATGGGTGACCGGGGTACGCTTGAAATATCTGAGGACCCGAGATACTTTAAGGCCGGTAGAGACAAGGGTGTTCATGACAAAGACTGGCAGCCATGGGTTGATGCGGGTTCGATTACAAAGATTCCAAAGCCGAAAGAGGATCCAGTCGGCGGTATTGTCGATGTACGCAGCAGTCCTCCTTTGGTCCCTTATAAACTCAATGCGGTGATGAAGGACCCATACCATCAGCCTCACCTGGTGAACTTTTTCGATTCGATTCGCGGTAAGGCAACTCTGAATTGTCCGGCGGAGATGGGTTATGAGACGGCGGTAATGGTGCTGAAGGTTAACGATGCGGTTGCAGCAGAGAAGAAACTTACGTTTAGTCCGGAAGAGTTTGAGGTATAGCAGACAAAGTCTTGTCGCTGAGACAGGTTGTGAGACGTTTTCCTGACTGGCGGGTTAAATAATTTTACATGGAAGTATGGTTAAGGAGAGCAAGAATGAGTAACGAATCATTACCGAATTACCTGAAGTCAGCGAAGGCGAATGCAGCCGAGAATCGTGCACCGTGGTACAAGAATACTGCGCCTGCTTATGCGGGGATA
>VRUF01000024.1:7444-12822 GCA_019456245.1 Planctomycetota bacterium
GGCAGGGGCGTTGATCGCGGGGAGTATAACTGCCGCGGTGATCGGATTGTTTATGGGGGCGATGTTCTGCCTGGTGATTTATTATGTTCCGGCGAAGCTTGGTATGAAGACGGGCATGCCTCTTTATGTGGTCGCATCTTCGACGTTTGGCACTCATGGCGGTATTATTATTCCGGGCCTGCTAATGGGTATCGTTCAGATATTCTGGCATGCTGTTTTTACTACTTCGGCAGCGGGTTTCTTTATGCAGGCAATTGGCACAGATCCTGCAGAGAACGTAGCACTTTACTGGGTGGTATGTGCAGTATGGGGATTGATTATGGCATTTGTAGGTGCTATTGGTATCGGTTTGCTGGGTTCACTTTCCAGTTGGCTTCCGATATTTCCTCTTGTTTTTATTATCCTTGCAGCAATAGCGAACAGAAGCGGGCTTGGTAATTTTGGCGCAGCAATGGAGGGTGCGACAGGCGGTGTTAGTGCTATGAGCGTTGCTATGTTTGCGGCGCTTGCAGCAACTGCGGGTTTCTTTGCATCTGCCGGTGTTGCGGGAACAGACTTCGGTATGAACAGCCGGAATGAGAAAGACGTTGCACTTGGTGGTTTTGTGGGTGTTACGCTGGCAGCATTGGTGGCGGGCATTTTTGCACTTATTGCTATAGCCGGTGCAGCGGGTAAGAATGCGGAAATTGCCGCACTTGTTGCCGATGGAAATGCTTTTGGAGCTTTCTTTGAATCGATCAAAGAGATGGGCGGTTTGTCAAAGATATCATCCTGGATATTTGTAATAGCTTGTATTTGTCCGACTGGTTTTTGTGCGTTTCTTGCGGCGAATGCTTTTTCGACGATGCTGCCTAAGCTTCCGCGTGTAGGTATGACGCTGGTTGCAGGCGGTGTTGGTGTTGTGCTTGCCGCGACGGGTGTTGCCAGCAACCTTGTTGGGTTCTTCCTGATGGTTGGTGCTGCATTTGGTCCTATTGCAGGTGTTATGCTTGCTGATTTCGTTCGCCATGGTGGATGGGCCGGACCTCGCAAGGGTATCAACTGGGCCGGTTATATTGCATGGGCAATTGGTCTTTTGATGGGATTGCTTGGTCCAATTACTGGCGGTAAATTTGGTTATGGTCTTGAGCCTTTGGTCGCTATGGTTGTTGCCGCTGCTGCTTACTTTGTTCTTGCCGGTATGGGTTTAGAGCCTGAGGTTGTTGAGATGGATCAAGGTGAATAACGAATAATATATCGAGCCGGAGGTTTGTTTATGAAATCTCCGGCTTGAGTTTTTTGTGTTGATAATGTAATTTTTTTTTGAGAGGGATTTATGATGTCTATTACAGTTCGACTTGTGTCGTTTATAGTAGTGTTATTTGTCTTGTTGTGTTGCGTTGGGCTGGTTGGTGCAGAGAGTGCGTGTAAGAGTGCGTGTTGTGCATCAGCGGCTAAGGCAGAGTGCGCTCCTAATGAATTGACAAAGGAGCAGATCAAAGACGGCTGGGTTTTGCTTTTTGACGGTAAGACCGGTAAGGGCTGGGTCGGTATCGGTAAAGATAAGTTTCCTGAAGCGGGATGGGAGATCAAAGACGGTGTGTTGACTGTTAATCCTGCGGTAAAAGATGGGGAGAAGCCACGCGCCGGCGATATTGTTACCGCGGCGATGTACGCTAACTATGAATTTCAGCTTGATTTTAAGATTTCTGAAGGGGCCAACAGCGGGATCAAGTATTTTGTTCGGGAAGAGGATGCCAAGAGGGGGAGAGGGCTCGGTCTTGAATATCAGATACTGGACGATAATAAGCATCCGGATGCCAAGCAGGGCAAAGAGAATAACAGAACCGTCAGTTCGTTGTACGACCTTATCGCTGCCGATAAGGGTAAAAAGTTTAATGGTGTCGGCGAGTGGAATACCGCGAAAATCGTCTCTAAGGGTAAGCATATCGAGCATTGGCTGAATGGTAAGAAGGTGCTGGAGTACGAACGCGGGAGCAAGGCGTTTATGGAATTGATCGTTGTCAGCAAATATAACGATAAAAAGGATTTTGGTCTGGCGGAAAAAGGCCATATTCTTTTGCAGGACCATAACGATCTGGTATCGTTTAGAAATATAATGGTAAAAAAATTGTAGTTCGGCACGGCTTCCAGTCGAATAATTTTCCTTAAAAGGAAAGAATTGCGAAATGTACCTTTTAGTTTTTGATGGAGACAGTTGAAATGACAGTTAAGAAATTTGGTTTTGGGAAAATTGTTTGTGTATTGTTACTTATTGCGATGGTAGTTGTATTTTCGTCGTGTAAGAAAGATGAGCCGGCGGCACCATCTCCGACAGATAACGGTGGAACCGTCAAGTCAGGTGGAAAGGTAGAAGATAGGATGGTTCCTCTTGAGCTCGAACTTCCTCCGCTTATGCTTGCGGGGACGCCCAAGAACATGTCAAATGTAGAGAATCTCGAAAAGCCTCGTGCCAAGGGCCAGGCGCGTCCGGTGATGCTTGTTCCTGCGGGGACGACTAATGTTGCGTTGAAGAAGCCTGTTACGTCCACGAGTCTTACGCCTATAGTCGGTGTGTTTGAAGATATTACGGACGGCGAGAAGTCCGGGGACGGGTATGTTGAGCTCGATCCGTTCGAACAGAGTATTACGATCGACCTGGGAGCATCTTACGAGATATATGCTATCGTGATCTGGCATTATCACAAAGAGACTACGGTGTACTACGATGTTGCGGTTCAGACGGCAGACGATGCTGATTTCATTACAAATGTTAAGACGTTATTTAACAATGACACCGATAATACTCATGGTCTCGGAATCGGTACGGACAAGAATTATGTCGAGAGCAACGAGGGGAAACTTATCGATGCCAAGGGAGTTGTCGGCAGATATGTCAAGTGTTTTAGCAACAGCAATTTGTCAAGCGATTATAACCATTATATCGAGGTTGAGGTCTTTGGTAAGGAGCTCTTTGGTAAGCCCGTAGAATGAATAGATGCCTAATTTACGTTGTTGTATTTATCGCGGTAGTCGCAGCTTTGATGTTGCGGCTGCCGCGTCTTAGTTCTCGGCCGATGCATACTGACGAGGCGGTTCACGGCATCAAGTTTGGTGATCTCCTTGAAAAGGGGGTTTACCATTACGATAAGAACGAGTATCACGGTCCTACGCTTAATTATTTTACTTTGATCGGCGCGTGGATTTCATCTGCAAAAACGCTGGTAGAAGTTGACGAGAGCATTCTTCGGGTCGTTCCGTTTTTTTTCGGTGTTTGCCTGGTATTTATTCCCCTGCTATTGATGGATGGGCTTGGACGGCGTGGAGCATGTTTTGCGGCGATCCTTACCGCGGTTTCGCCGGCGATGGTTTTTTACAGCCGTTATTACATTCAGGAGATGCTGTTGGTTTTTTTTGCCGGGGCTGTTATCGCCTGCGGCTTTCGGTATTGGCAGTGTAAGAAAGTCTGGTGGTTGGTTTTTGCGGGGATTTTTGCGGGGCTGATGCATGCTACTAAGGAAACGTGCCTGATCGCTTATTGTTCGATGGCGGGTGCGGCGGTGTTGGCGATAGTTTGGGGTAAAATTCAGGGCGAAGGGGTCGGTCTTACGGGAGGCAGGGTTCGGTTATGGCATGTTGCGGTTGGAGTGGCGGCATTTTTGGGTGTTTCGATGGTTTTGTTTTCTTCGTTTTTTTCAAATCCGCAGGGGATCGTCGATTCTGTTACGACTTATGCGACGTATTTTGACCGTGCGGGCAACAATGTCAAGCATGTTCACCCGTGGTTTTATTATTTTAAGTGGCTTGTGTTCTGGAAGACGAAGGGCGGTCCTGTGTGGACTGAGGGGGCTATTGTTTTGCTTTCGATCATCGGTATTATAACTGCAATGACAAAGGCAAAGGGTAATGGTCTTGTTCGTTTTCTTGCTTTTTATACTGTGCTTATGGCGGTTGTTTATTCTGCGATACCTTATAAGACTCCGTGGTGTCTGCTTGGTTTTTTGCATGGAATGATTTTGCTGGCGGGGTTTGGGGCGGGGCAATTGCTAAAGTTGACCAAAGGTAGGGGCAGGGTTGTTATTGTTGTTTTGCTTTGTATTGCTGTGGGCCATCTTGGATATCAGGCTTATGGTTCGTCATATAAATACGCTTCTTCGTGGCGGAATCCGTGGGTTTATTCTCATCCCAGAGAAGATATTTATGATGTTGTCGAGAGTGTCAAAGCGGCTGGGCTGGCGTCGGATAATGGTTTTGATACTGATGTTCGAATGATTTGCGCAGAGAATGACTATTGGCCTTTGCCGTGGTATCTGCGGGCCTTTAACCGGATTGGGTATCATGGCCGAGTAGATGAGGCGATGTCGGCTGTGCCGATAGTTATTATCGCCGCCGAAACTGTCGATGGGCAAATTGATAAACTTGATCGTCAAGTTTGCGAGTTTCTTTACAGTTCACCTCTTCCGGGGCAGAAGAATCTTTATGTTCCGTTGTATAGGGATTACAAGGAGATTCGTCCGCTTGTTGAAGTGCGGGTGTATGTATGGAAGAGTTTGTACGATAAAATTTAAACAGTAATCTTTTTCAGGAGATGAGTATGAAACGTCGCAGTTTTCTAAAACAGACAGGCCTGATAGGTGCAGCTTTAGCAACACAGGGACATAATGTATTTGCAGCGGTGAAAAAATCTGCGGTAAATGGAAAAGTCGTAGACTATACGTCAAAGGTTCCCAAATTTACCTTTGCGAATACTTTGGCCGAGCAGGAAAAACAGTTGAAAAATAATCCGCTGTTAAAACGATTTGCCGAATCGCGTGCAAAGCTGCAAAAGGATCCTCACTTTCCTTTGTATCATTTTGTTAGTCCGGAGAATAAGCTAAACGATCCGAACGGGCTTTGCTTCTGGGGAGGTAAGTGGCACCTGTTCTACCAGGGGTATCCGCCTGAGGATCCGCGTCAGCACTGGGGACATGCGATAAGCGACGATCTTATTCACTGGCGAGACCTTCCATACGCGATCTATCCAAATCCGGAGCGTGCTTGTTTTTCCGGTTCGGCGCTTGTCGAGAAAGATCGCGTCATAGCCATGTATCATGGGACGGCGGTAGGCAGCATGGTGGCTGTTTCCGACGATCCGTTGCTGCTCAATTGGGAGAAGGTCACCGGCAAAGCTGTTATACCCATTAAGAATCCGGACGGTTCGAAACCGCCTTACAATGTCTTCGATCCGTGCATCTGGAAGAAAGGCAACATGTATTATTCGCTTTTGGCCGGCACTTTGCCTCACGGGCCTGGCGGCAAACGTGTTCGGGCTAATTTTCTGATGCGTTCGAAAGATTTGGTGAAATGGGAATATCTGCACCCATTCGTTGAAAACGATCGTTACTCGTTGGTTGGCGATG
>VRUF01000024.1:12832-20335 GCA_019456245.1 Planctomycetota bacterium
GCTGCATTATAGTCACATGAGTGGCGGCAAGTATTTGCTCGGTGATTATGACACCGGGCGGGACAAATTTGTTGTAACCGACGGCGGCGACTTTAACTTCGGACCCTCCGGCCCTGCAGGTGTGCACGCACCGTCTGCCGCGCCAGATGGCAAGGGTGGAGTTATCGCGATTTTCAATATGAATCCGGGAAAAAAAACCAAGGGTTGGAACCAGATCATGACCTTGCCCAGGCGTTTAACCCTCGATACAAAGGATGTATTAAACCGACTGATGATCGAACCGGCTGGCGATATCGAATCACTGCGTTACGATCACAAAAAAGTCGCCCCAATGGTTCTCCCTGCCAACGAAGAGATCGTCTTAAATAACATCAAAGGCAATGCAATGGAGATAAGTGCCGAGATAGATCCGAAATGGGCACCCATGGTAGAACTGAACGTTTTGCGATCCCCTGACGGACAGGAGCGCACTCGGATCTTATTCTTCAAGGAGCGTGGGTATCGACATAGTTATCCCGGAAAGCGAAGCAAACGATACGATATGATCTCCATTGATTCATCCTACTCATCGACCCTGGGCGACGTAAAGTCGCGTCCGCCCGAGACGGCCCCGGTTTTACTCGAAAAGAACGAACCGCTGAAACTCCGTGTATTTGTTGACAGAAGTGTCGTCGAAGTATTCGTCAACGGCAAGCAATGCGTGGCCATGCGAGTCTATCCCGGGCGAAAAGACAGCATCGGCGTATCACTACGCTCACAAGGCAAAGATACCAAACTAAACTCGCTCAATGCCTGGCAAATGAAAAATATATACGAATAAGGAATCCCGGTAAACCGGAATGCATTTTTAATTTAGACTGGGATATATAAAAATTTGAGGGTAATAACAAATGAGCAATGCAGTTTACAACCGCAGGGCGTTTTTGAAGATTGCCGGCGTTGCTGTAGGTGCTTTGGGGTTTTCCGGTTGCCGGGAGAGTTTGCGCAACTCTGTTTGCAAAAAGAAAAAGCCGAATGTGATAATTATAATGACGGATGATCAAGGTTATGGCGATCTGCAGAGTCATGGCAATCCGCTAATAAAAACGCCGGCTATGGACGAACTGCGCCGACAATCGGTGCGTTTTACAGATTTTCACGTTGCTCCCAAGTGTACGCCTACACGGGGGCAGTTATTGACAGGTATTGATGCCATGTACAATGGTGCCACCAGGGTTTGTCAGGGGCGATCAATGGTTCGTCGCGATATAAAACTTATGCCTGAATTTTTTGCTGAGGCCGGTTATTCCACCGGTATGTTTGGCAAATGGCATCTTGGAGACAGTTACCCGCACCGACCGCGTTTTCGTGGTTTTCAGGAAGTCGTTTCCTTTCGCGCATGGGGTATAACTTCACTGGCCGATTACTGGGGAAATTCATATTATAATCCCACCTTATTTCATAATGGCGTGGATAAGAAGTACAATGGTTACTGCACCGATATCTTTTTTAGTGAGGCCATGAAGTGGATGGAAAAATGTCAGTCTGAGAAGAAGCCTTTCTTTTTGTATATACCGACAAATACGCCACACGTACCGGAAATTGTCCCGGCAAGGTACAGCAAACCGTATAAAGGCGTTCACAAAGAGATCAAAGTGCCGGATGTTTTTTATGGCATGATTACCAATATTGATGAGAATCTTGGCAAATTGGAACAATTTCTTAAAGAGAAAGGACTTCGCGATAATACAATTTTAATATTCCTTTCTGATAACGGAACGCAAAATGGACGTGCTCAACAAATATTTAATCATGGTATGCGGAAGAGAAAAGGGTCTGTTTATGAAGGCGGTCACCGTGTGCCATTATTTGTCCGTTGGATTGATGGAAAATTACAACACGGAAAAGATATCCCGGAAATGACAGTTGTTCAGGATATCCTGCCGACTTTGATTGAACTTTGCGATTTAAAAAAGAGTGAAAAGAAAATCAACGGCGTCAGCCTGGCCGGATTAGTTAAAGGGGAAAAAGAAAAACTGAAAGATCGTATCGTAGTCACTCAGTTCGGTCCAAAGGCCAAAAAGTGGAAAAACACTGTTGTGATGTGGAATGAGTGGCGTTTGATTGATGGTACCCAGCTCTACGATATCAGTAAAGACCCCGGCCAAAAAAAGAATGTTTTTGCCCACTACCCTAAAATAAGCAAGCGTATGACTGCGCACTATGATGAGTGGTTCAAGGGGGCTCGGGAAATTTTCAATAAACCCAGATACATCATTGTCGGCTCAGATAAAGAGAAATCTCTGACACTTTATGCAAATGACTGGCAAGGCGGCTATTGTGATAACAGAGGCGGTTTGATCCGGGCAAATTCTAATGGTTATTGGGATTTGATTGTTGATCAAAGCGGGTCTTATGAAGTCGAGTTGCGCCGCTGGCCCCAAGAGTCTAAAATGGCATTTACTGAAGCACATGAAGGCAAAGGAGCCAGGCCCATTGCCAAAGCGCGACTTATCATCAATGATTTTGATGAGACGGTTGACACTAAACCGGAAGATTCAGTTGTTAAATTTACCGTTGACTTAAAGGCAGGGAACACTCGTTTGCAGACATACCTGATGGACGAGAATGGCAAAGACCTTTGTGGTGCTATGTATGTCAAGGTGACCCGTAAATAAGAGAAAATTAAAGGTGTCAAAGGAGAACTAAAGGCTCCGGGAGCCTTTTTCGGGGAAATTGGTAATTTGGAAAGATTGAAACATGCTTGCCAGATTTGAAATTGGCCGGACAATAATAGAACTAGTACTGTGTTCCTGATAAAATTCAGGATCAGCTTGCTGCAATCAGCCATTTGCTGCGCTGGTCTGCATGAGCAATGCTACAACATTGCCTGCTTCGACGGCCTTGCATCTGACTAATTGAGCTGGCGCTGAATCCAGAATTTTACATAGGACAAAGCACTAGACGTCTATGAATACAGAAATTGCGACAACTATTTTTAGGAGTGACTTTATTGTCAAAAGACAGTGAAAAACAAGGTGGGCGGGATTTGCCGGAGGCGATCGCCTCTTCGCATCATTTTTGTCATGAGGCGATGACGACGGCTTTTGAGATTTATATTGCCCATGACGATCGTGAGTATGCAGAGCAGGCGGCGGGGGCGGCGTTTCGTGAGCTTGACCGTTTGGAGCATGAACTTAGCAGGTTCGTTGAAAACAGCGATGTTGCGAGGATAAATAATCTACGTGGGAACAGTCCGCTTGTCGTTGGGGATGATGTTTTTGAATGTCTTTCGATTTGCGAGGAACTGTATGAGGCTACTTTCGGTGCGTTTGATATTACGGTCGGTTCGCTTTATGAGTGCTGGTTCGGGCCGAAACGTGAGATGCTTAGGCCGGGGAAAAAGGAACTTGCCGAAGCGAAAAGACGTACGGGGATGGGTCTTGTTAAACTTAATGCCGATGAGATGACTGTCGAGGTTTCTGAACAAGGCGTTAAGGTGGATCTTGGGGCGATAGGCAAGGGGTTTGCGATCGATAAGATGGGCGAGGTGCTGAAGGATTGGAGTATCGCGAAGGCTTTTATTCATTCGGGGAGTACAATTTTCGCGATGGATAAGTGTGCCGGTACGGATGGCTGGCCGATTACTTTGTCTTTGCCGCCCGGTGCGAGCGGTGAGGGGTCGGGGCCTGAGGTGCTTAGTAAAATTAATCTGGAAAATATCGCGCTTAGCGGTTCTAATCAGGAATACGGCAGGCATATTATCGATCCGCGGATCGGGCGTCCTGTTGAGGGTAAGCTTGCGGCGTGGGCGAGGTCGAAATTGGCGGGTCGGTCGGATGGGCTTTCGACGGCGCTTATGGTGATGAGCGATGATGAGGCGAAGAAATATTTTGAGCGGGAAAAGCAAGATGCGGGGATGGTTGTGCTTGGCGCCGATGGTAAAAAAACGATTGAAGAACGGATTTTGAAGTATGGATCACAGGGAGTTTTTTAAGGATAGCGGAAATTATGGCAGATAAAAGGATTAGTCGAAGGTGGTTTTTGCTTGCAGCAGCATTTTTGATGCTCTTGTGTAGTGTCGGCTGTAGTGTCGGCAGAAGTGTCGGCAGGGATGTGCGTTATAAGGTTTCTGCTGTTGTTGGTAATTATGGATTTCCTCGCAAGCCGAATGTTATTCTTGTTGTCAGTGACGGTCAGGGGTATGGGGATATGGCCTGTCATGGTAATGGTGTGGTTAAGACGCCTAATATCGACCGGTTCTATAAACAGAGCAGCCGTTTTGGAAAGTTTTTTGTCAGTCCGTTTGGTCAGTCTACGCAGGCTTCCGTTTTGACGGGGCGTAACGTCCCTGTCAGCGGCGAGTTGTTGAAAGAAGATGTGTCATTGGCAGAGGTGCTTGGAAGGGCAGGGTATAAGACCTGTACTGATGTGTTTTTTGACGAGGCAATCGGGTTTATCGAAGAAAATCGGGATGGGCCGTTTTTCTGTTATATATCAGTCAGTGCTGATGATCGGTTAAATGAGGTGGATGAGAAGTATTCGGCGCCTTATCGGAAGCAGGGATTTAGTGAAGATGTCGCGAATTTCTATGGGTCGATCACTAACCTTGACGAGAACTTTGGGCGTCTTCTTTCGCGGGTGAAGGGGTATGGGTTACTAGGAAATACGCTGATTATTTTTATGACCGGCAGCGGTTCTGCGATGGGAGATAGAGAGGGGGTTTTCAATGCTGGTTTTCGCGGTGGTAAAGGATCGGTGTATGAAGGGGGGGCGCGGGCGGCGAGTTTCTGGCGTATGCCGGGGACTATAAAGCCCAACAGAACGATTGAGCAGATGGCGATGCATTATGATATTGTTCCTACGCTGATGTCGATATGCGATGCAGAATACCCTGAGCCGGAAAAGCTTGAGGGTATTAACCTTATACCTTACCTCATGAATCTTAAGCAAAAAGAAAAGGATCGTTCGTTTGTGACTTTGGGAAAGAATGGGGACTATTCTGTGCGTACTTCGCGGTTTCGGCTTGTTAACGGCAGCGAGTTGTACGATGTGAATGCAAATACCAGTGAGACGATCAATGTTATTGCCAGGTACCCAGCCGAGGTTGCCCAGATTCGGGCTGTATATGATCGATAAGTTTTTTGGAGTTTGATATGAAGATTGTTGCCGATTGTAATATACCTTTTGTTGCGGAATGTTGTTCTTCGCTTGGCGATGTTTTGTTGTCCGGCGGGCGCGATATGGATGCGAAGATGGTTGCCGATGCGGATATTCTGCTGGTGCGGAGTATTACCAAGGTTGGCGCTGAGTTGCTTGAGGGGAGCAGCGTTCGTTTTGTCGGGACGGTGACTATCGGTAAGGATCATATCGACGAAGAATATCTGCGTGAGAAGGGGATTGGCTTTGCATCTGCGCCGGGATCCAATGCGAATTCTGTGGCGGAGTATATCGTTGCTGCGCTTTTGGCTTTGGGTAAGAAGCATAAGTTTGAGCTTGACGGGAAATCAATCGGTATAGTCGGTGTTGGTAATGTCGGGAGCAGAGTTGAGAAAAAGGCGATGGCGCTGGGGATGAAGGTTGTGCTTAACGATCCGCCTTTGGCGAGAGAGACGGGGGATGCGAAATATCGATCTATCGAGGAGGTTTACGGCTGTGATTTTGTTACGGTGCATACGCCGCTTACCTTTGAAGGTGAGGATAAGACGTATCATTTGGTAGATGGTGATTTTCTTGGGGCATTAAAAAAAGAGTGCTACTTTTTAAACAGTTCGCGGGGCGGGGTGGTTGATACGGCTGCTTTGAAAAAAGCTATCGCTGAAAAAACGATATCGGGTGCTGTGCTTGATGTCTGGGAGAATGAGCCTGATATTGACGGTGAGCTGCTGCTTAAGGTTGAGCTTTCCACGCCTCATATCGCTGGGTATTCTTTCGATGGTAAAGTTGCGGGGATGGGGATGATATATGAGGCGGCTTGCGATTGTTTTGGAGTTGAGGCAAAGCATAGTGCGTCTGATTTTTTGCCTGCGCCTGAGGTTGCCCGGATCGATCTGGATGAGTTTAGCGGCTCCGAGGAAAGTATTATTGGTAATGTGGTGCAGCAGGTTTATGTTATCAACAGGGACGATTTTAACACGCGTGAGATATTGCTTATCGAGGAGAATGGACGGGGCAAGTGGTTCGATGATTTGCGTAAGAATTATGCGGTTCGGAGAGAGTTTCAAAATACCGAGGTTCTGGTTAAAGATGCAGAGAGCAGTATTGCGAAGAAACTTGCGGGGATAGGTTTTAAAGTCATACGTAAATAAATGAAAGGGGCGAGATGTCGATTGATAGCATAGTTCAATTGCCCGGGGGCAGGTTGGACTTTTCGGGCGGATGCCTGGTTATGGGGATACTTAATGTTACGCCGGATTCGTTTAGCGATGGGGGGGCGTTTACAGATTTTGATGCGGCTTGCGTGCGAGGGGTGGAGATGGCAAATTTGGGGGCGGCGATCATCGATGTTGGACCCGAATCGACGCGGCCAGGAGCTGCGAGAGTTTCAGCGGATGAGCAGATATCACGTTCGGTTGGTGTGATAGAATATCTTAGCAAGAATACCGATGCCGTGGTTAGTATCGATACGCGTGATGCGGAGGTTGCATTGGCGTCGATTGAGGCGGGGGCGCAGATCGTTAATGATGTGAGCGCTTTGGCTGATGATCGGATGGGCGAGTTGGTTGCGGCCAAGGGCGTCGGGGTTGTGCTGATGCATATGCAGGGAGAGCCGTCGACGATGCAGGCGAATCCTGTTTATGGCGATGTTGTCGGGGAGGTGCTGGAGTTTTTGATGGATCGCGCTGAGTTTGCGCAGAAATGCGGAGTTGAAAAGAGAAGGATATTTATCGATCCTGGGATCGGATTCGGTAAGACTTTTGAGCATAATATTGAACTGCTTCGGGGTATCGACAGTTTTGTCGCGAGCGGGTATCGGGTGCTTTTGGGGACGAGCCGTAAGCGGTTTATCGGAGATATCACGGGGAAAAGTGTTGCTGGAGAGAGGGTTTTTGGGACGGCTGCGACGGTTGCATTGGCAGCGGCGGCAGGTGTTTCTCTCGTTCGGGTGCATGACGTTGGTGAGATGATGGATGTTGTTAAGGTTGCAAGGGCTGTGATGGGGTGGTAAGAAAATGTAGAAATTTCTCTGTTTATAGTTGAAAAAGCTTGTAGAGGGGGTATAATGTAGTTGTATCGGGGCTATTTTGAGGGTTTTGGGCGATGGTTCCGGTTTGGAAAAGGGGTTTTTGGGGAATTGTGACAAAGGAGATGGTGATACCCTTAGGGTAATAAAAGTTCGCGTTGAAAATATAATGCATTATTGGAAAAGTACTTACCCACGCATTAACGCGTATTTTTTTTATAGGATTGGTGTGAGGCATCGGTGAGGAACGTGGGCCTGGGTTCATGTTTTTCTGTAATGCTTGTTGGCCCTTTTAGGTGCTGACGAAACCTTTGTTGCGAGGTGAGATCGGAAGAGCACAC
>VRUF01000240.1:0-1837 GCA_019456245.1 Planctomycetota bacterium
TTATGGGCGTTGAGGTTATTGAGGAGATTGGTAAATCTGGAATTCGCGGCAGGGGAGGGGCGGGGTATCCTACGCATCTTAAGTGGAAAGCGGTGAGAGAGGCGGATTCGGAAACGAAATATATCGTATGTAACGGCGATGAAGGCGATCCGGGAGCGTTTATGGATCGGATGCTTATGGAGTCGTATCCGTTTCGTGTGATCGAGGGAGCGTGCATTGCCGCATATGCTGTTGGGGCCAGCGAGGGTTACTTTTACATACGTGCGGAATACCCGCTTGCCATTAAACGTATGACCGAGGCTATCGAAAAGTGTCGGGAGCAAAATCTGCTCGGAGACGATATTCTGGGGAGCGGTTTTTCGTTCGATATTAAACTGGTTCCAGGGGCAGGGGCTTTTGTTTGCGGTGAAGAGACGGCATTGATGGCGAGCATTGAAGGGCGTCGCGGGATGCCGAGGCTTCGCCCTCCGTTTCCTGCTGTCAGCGGTTTGTGGGGCAGGCCTACGCTGATCAATAATGTTGAGACTTATTCGGCGGTGCCGTGGATATTACGAAACGGCGGCGATTCATTTGCCGCCTTTGGTACGGAAAACAGTAAAGGGACTAAGGTCTTTGCACTTGCGGGCAAGGTTGCGCGTGGGGGGCTTATCGAAGTGCCTATGGGTATTACAGTTCGCCAGATCGTCGAGGAGATCGGCGGGGGGACCGGCAGTGAACTGGAATTTAAGGCGGTTCAGATCGGCGGGCCTTCGGGAGGATGTTTGCCTACAGCGGAATCGGATATTCCGGTAGATTATGAATCTCTTATTGCCGCCGGTGCGATCATGGGTTCCGGCGGGCTGGTTGTGCTGGATGAGTCGGATTGTATGATCGACATTGCCCGATATTTTTTGCAATTTACGCAGAATCAGTCTTGCGGAAAATGTACTTTTTGCCGTATCGGGACCCGGCGTATGCTGGATATACTGGAAAAGATATGCGCTGGCGAGGGGCGAAAGGGAGATATCGAACAACTGGAAAAACTGGCGGTTATGATTAAGAAGGCTAGTTTGTGCGGGTTGGGTAAAACGGCTCCTAATCCTGTGCTTTCTACGATCAAATATTTTCGGGATGAATATGAGGCCCATCTTGCCGGGCGATGTCCTGCGGGTAAATGTAAGGGGCTTATAACTTATTCAGTTACCGATGATTGTATCGGGTGTACGCTTTGCGCCCAGCAGTGCCCGGCGGATGCTATTGAGATGAAACCGTATGAAATGCATGAGATCGATACGGAAAAATGTTTTCGTTGCGATACGTGCAGAAAGATATGCCCTGCAAACGCGATCAAGGTCGAATGATGATAGAACTTAAAATAGACAATAAAATAGTTACGGTCGCAGAAGGCGCGACGATACTTGACGCTGCTGAAAAGATTGGCGTTAATATTCCGTCGATGTGTTTTCTTAAAGGGTGCAGCCCGTCTACGAGTTGCATGGTTTGTGTTGTAAAACTCAAAGGTGCCTCGGGGATGATCCCGTCGTGTGCAACTTTGGCGGTCGATGGTATGGAAGTGGAAAGTGAGAGTGTGGAGGTTTTAGAGGCGCGGAAGATGGCCTTGCAACTGCTATTGAGCGATCATGTGGGGGATTGTATGGGGCCTTGCCAGGTTACTTGTCCTGCGAAGATGGATATTCCTTTGATGATACGGCAGATTGCCGCCGGTAAGCTAACCGATGCGATACGAACGGTGAAGAAGGATATTGCTTTGCCTGCGGTGCTTGGTCGGATATGTTCGGCGCCTTGTGAGAAAGCGTGTCGGCGGGTCAAGTATGACGATGCGGTTTCTATTTGCCTT
>VRUF01000240.1:1847-4270 GCA_019456245.1 Planctomycetota bacterium
CCGGAATGTAAACCCAGGCTTAATAAAAGTTGTGCAATAATCGGCGGAGGGCCTGGGGGGTTGGCGGCAGCTTATTATCTGGTGCAGGAAGGCGTAAGCTGCACAGTTTTTGACGAGCATGAAAAGCCCGGCGGCGGGCTGCGTTCTTCTGTTGGGTGTGACATACTCGATAAGGAAATTGCGATAATTGAACAGCTTGGCGTAGAGTTTAAGATGCAAACACGGGTGGATAGCATTGAGGAAATACGCAAAAAGTACGACGCGGTATTTGTCGCGACTGGAAAAGCTTTTGAGACATCGGTGGAGGGAGTGTTTGTTGCCGGAGATGCGGCGAGCAAAAGAAAGATGGCTGTTGCTGCTGTTGCGGTTGGTAAAAACGCTGCGGTATCCATTGTACAGTATTTGTCCGGCGAGGAAGTGAGCGGAGTTGTTCGGCCGTTCAATAGCAGGATGGGGAAATTGCAGGAAGGCGAGATTGAGATGTTTGTTGAGACCGCGAGCAAGGGGGAAAGAAAAGTGCCTGTCTCCAAAGAGGGGGGATTTTCTAATGAAGAGGCCACCCATGAAGCGAATCGTTGTTTGCATTGCGATTGCCGTAAGGGTGATAGTTGTAAGCTGAGACAATACGCCGAACAATATGGGGCAAAGGGAAACGCTTACAAGGCGGATCGCAGGCAGTTTTTACAGCAGGTCGATCATCCGGAAATTATTTTCGAGGCGGGAAAATGTATTGATTGCGGGCTGTGTATTCAAACAGCTGCCAAATATAAAGAAAAACTGGGTTTATCGTTTATCGGGCGCGGATTTGATGTAAAGGTTGCGGTTCCGTTTGATAAGACGTTGAAAGAAGGTCTTGCTGTTGCCGGTAAAGAATGCACCCGGGTATGTCCGACGGGGGCGTTGAGCCTTCGATAATTTGAAGTATTTTGCAATAATTATCGCTTTTTAGGCGTATAAAACCGTGAAATCGCAGGAAATTATGGCGATTTGAGGCGAAATTGATATAATTACAGTTAAATGGATTTATTTATGGAGAATGTTATGACTAAGTCTGGGAAAATCGGTTTGGTAGTTAGTTTTGTATTGTTTACTGTTCTTGTTAGTTCGGTTACAGCTTTTGGAGCTGACTGGCCCAACTGGCGCGGACCAGATTACAACGGGATATCCAAGGAAACTAATTGGAGTCCAAAGGCACTTGCCGACGGAGCCAAGATCAAGTGGAAGGCGTCTGTGGGGATAGGGTTTTCTGCGATTTCGATTGCCAAGGGCAAGGCATATACTATGGGTAACATCGATGATACTGACTATATTTTCTGTTTTGACGCTGAGAGCGGTAAAGAGCTTTGGAGCTATAAGTATTCCGAACCTGTTGAGCCTTTTGGAGGGAACTACAAGGGTGGGCCTAACGCTAGTGTGACCGTCGATGACGGTAAGGTTTATACCATCAGCAAGACGGGTAAGATTTTTTGTTTAGACGCGAATAGCAAAGATGTGGTATGGGAAAAGCAGATCAAAGCTAAAAAGCCGAGGTGGGGTTATTCGGGTTCTGCGCTGATTGCAGGTGATACTGTGATCTTTAACGCAGGAACTTTGGGTATGGCATTTAAAAAGGCGACGGGGAAAGTGGTGTGGAAAAGCGGTGATGAGGCGACAGGTTATTCTACACCTGTGCCTTATACTGCAAGCGGTAAGAAATGTGTAGCGTTTTTTACTTCCAAATTTCTTGTCGGTGTTGAAACTGCAACAGGTAAGGAGCAATGGAAGTTTGAGTGGAAGACGAAATATGGAGTCAATGCCGCCGATCCTGTAATTGACGGAGACAAGGTTTTTATTACATCGGGATATAATAAGGGAAGTGCGTTGGTGAATATCTCCGGAGGTAACGCCGAACCTGTTTGGGTGAACCATAATATGCACAGCCAGATGAGCGGTCCGGTTCTGTTGGATGGTTATGTTTACGGTATCGATGATAAACAACTGGCGTGCGTTGAGATGAAAAGCGGCGATTTGAAGTGGACGTCGAAAGTGTCGGCTAAGGGGAGTTTGATGGCGGCGGACGGGAAACTTATCATCCTCAGCGAAAAGGGTAAACTGATCATTGCGGAAGCATCTCCGGAGGGTTTTAAGGAGATATCATCAGCGAATATCCTTAAGGGTAAGTGCTGGACAATGCCGGTTCTTGCTAACGGCAAGATATATGCCAGGGATGAAGATGGCGGGATGGTTTGTGTTGATATGAGCGGTGCAAAATAAGTTTTCTTATGTGTCAGTATTATTAATTACTGGAGTGTTTGATGGTTTTGAAAGTCTGTGTGAAGAAAGTTTTTGTTGTGGTTTTGGTATTGTTTTTTGTCGGTATTTCCTTTGGCGCTGACTGGCCTCAGTGGCGTGTATTAACCGCGCGGGTCAATCGGCGGAGACGG
>VRUF01000241.1 GCA_019456245.1 Planctomycetota bacterium
ATGCAGAATATGCATCGCATTGATCCCGAGGAAAAGCGCGTATTTGTTCTACCCTTCTCCGATCTGAAAAACCGCTACTCCGATCTGGGAGCATACGTCGCTGACAAACTCGCAGACGAGCTGTCTGACATTGAGCAAGTCAAAATCCTCAATCGGACAGATATTGAACTCATCAAACACGAGCTGTCTTTCCAGCAATCAGGTCTGGTCTCAGAAGAAGACGTCACTACGCTGGGAAGATTCTCTGGAGCTAATATACTTATCACTGGCACGATTACGGACCTTGGTGACGAACTGGACGTGTCTGTAACATTCACTGCCATTGAAAAGGGCGAACGAATCATCGATTCATTTCAGATTCCGAAGACCCGGAACATAATGTCACTTATCGCTGCCATCTCTGATGAGGAGCACCGTAAGACGAAAGAGATGGAACAAAAGGTCGCCCAGCTTGAAGAATCCTATAAACAACGAAAACGAGAGATTGAAGAGAGTTTTCGAAAGGAAGAGGAAGCGATGAAGGTAGAGTTGGCGCAAATCGAACAAGAAATCCGAGAGAAATCACAGATCCTCGCAACCTTACAAGGGAAAAAGGACGAGCTCGTAATCTACGACGCCCAGATAGAGGCAATTCGGCAAGGGATCATAAAGAAAAACAACCTCGTTGAGTATTCAATTATGGCAGGAATGCGGTACAACGAGGTAAGCCGAATACTTGGCGAGTCCTTTGATATTCGCGTTCAGATGGGAGACAACGCGTGGGAAAAAGTATTGGGCAATCAGTACACTGATGCCTCCTATCACGGCAATTATGTAATTGTCTGGTCGGACTTTCATGAAGATTCAGCCGTCGTGATCGGGTGCCACAATTTGGTGACGGGAAGGACCTGGCGGCGACTTGCGGAATAGCACAATCCACCCGCCCGCTACCGGCCTTTTGGAACATAATATAACGAGAGAAAGAATTAACACGCCGGTTTTCGGTATCCTGCTCCTTGAGAAAATGTTGGCAGCGGCAGGAAGCTCTTTTCGCGGAATCCGGGGCATATACACACACTACCCAACCTTTGTTTCTATGAACAGGGATTCCACCCATATTGCATAAAAGTATGCGTACAAAACGCTTGACATGATATCGCCGTTCTGGTACAATTTCCCAGGAGCAGGTAAAAGGTTTGGGAAAATCATCGAGCGTGGAAAGTCGATACGAAAAAGCAGAGAAGAAAGCACGAGCTATCGATCTTGTTGAGCAAAAAGGTGTACCTGTCGAAGAGGCATTCTTGAAATATGGTTTCAAGATTAGTCGCTATTCATATCCTCGTATACTTTCTCGTTACAAGTCTCATGGTGTTGACGGGCTGATAGATACTCGTGGAGGAGCGAGATCTACCAAGGTTTCTGATGATATTCGGAAGTTCATAGTGTCGCTAAAGAGTGAGAGGGAAGATCTAACAGCCG
Source organism: Planctomycetota bacterium (assembly GCA_019456245.1). Lineage (GTDB taxonomy): Bacteria > Planctomycetota > Phycisphaerae > Sedimentisphaerales > Anaerohalosphaeraceae > VRUF01. Next base: position 1,459 of record VRUF01000241.1, read on the forward strand.
CACAAATATGTGAGACAGTTGAAAAACGCTTTTCAGTAAGCATTCATTTTGCTCATATGAGTCGCATTCTCCATGACCTGGGGTTGAACAATCCTGTTGGAAGGCCGGCAAGGGAGGAGTTTATTGAGCAAAGGGGGATCGACCACGCAGGGTGTTTTATCATGAAAGCAGCCTGCCTTGCGATGGGTCTTCCCGATAGAATTGTCGATTTGATTGTTGCCCGAATAAAAGAGATAAAAAGTGGACATAGTGAATATAGTAGAGAGTTTCTAAACATGAGAATACTCTCAAGCAGCGCAGAAGTAATCCGTCGCAAGATCGAAACCTTGCTGTTCATGCCGGTTTTCGGAATGGAGCGTATATGGCATTTCAAAACAGTGTATCCGAGGAAGGGGTTGGGTTTGGTAACGGGATCTTCTGCTCCGTACAAATATCACACCATGGACAATTTCTTGAGGGAACTGCCTCTTCTTGATATTGATCAGAGTCTCAGCAAAGCTCTTGCGCGACTGTATGTTGAAACGTTCTACATAAACTTTCGCACCAAAGACGCAAGGACATTCTACATTGATTGTTTCCGCAAAGTTGTTTGGACAAAGAAAAACATACCGAAGGGGATGCACGCAACACGGAACCAGATTCTCAAGTGTGTGGACATTTACTTCATTCATGATTCGCAAGGACGGCCACTCCTCCCATTGACGCGACCGGGGGATTCGCACCTAACGGATGCGCTTTTCCCATTAATTGACGCTTTGGAAGAGGCAATAGGCGAGAAAGTGGTGGATTTTGCCATATTTGACCGAGAGGGACTGGCGGTTGCGGTATTCAAGGAGTTTCAGAACAGAAAGAGGCACTACATAACCATTCTCAGAGAGAATCAGTATCGATCCATCGATGATTTTGAGATTGCCAAAGGCAGGCGGTGGAAAACGTATAAGAAGGATATAGCTACAGGCAGAGCACTTGAGCAAGTACTCGATTGTAATAAGACACTCGTTGACAGCAAGACCAAACAAACCTACAAAACACGCTCCATCTTGGTTCGGGATGCGGGCAGTGAGAGCTTTGCGGTGATTGTTACCAATATCAGCAGAAAGACCGAACCCGATGCAACCAAGATAGTAGATAAATATAAAGATAGATGGGATCGTCAGGAAAACTCCTTCAAGCAAATGAAACCATCTCTTTATCTGGATACCAACCACGGAACAAATGCAATCGAGCAGAGCCATAATCGTGTTATAGAAAGACGAGTGGAAAATCTGGAAAAAGGGATTCAAGCACAAGAAAAAAAGATGGAGAGTACTGAGAACAAAATCAGAAAAACAGTACAGATATTGAAGCAACTCGGAGAGAGAATTGAGACCGGGGGTGGCAACAGGGAAAACACCGAACGGCATGAGAGAAAAATCATTCGACGAGAGAAGCTAAAGACCGCCCTTTCTCAGTACTCCGATGCACTTGGAGGATATCGGTCGAAGTCGCAGCTGCTCGCCAATAAACTTGAGAGTATCGATCAAACAAAAGTCCTCTATGAAATAGATTCACGCAAGGACAACATCATGACGAATCTTGAAACCGCATTGAACAACGCTGACATCTTCGTCAAAGAAAGGTACCTACCTGAAGACTATAGCCGGTCAGACTTCAGAACTATCAGAGACATACTGTACCGGCAACAAGGCACCTGTGTTGAAACAAAAGAGGAAGTAAAAGTCATACTTGATTATTATGACCAAGAGCCTGAGCATCAAAGGTTGGCGGCGTGGGCGGTGGAAAAGATCAATGCTGCCCAGCTGCGAACCGGCGGTGGTAAACGACTTGTGCTACGGGTGGCCACCGCCTGAGCATTTAGCTTGCATACTTTACAGCCGATGGGTGGAATCCCTGATGAAAACAAAATCTGGTTGGATTTTCCCATGACGAGCGATGAGAGTGTCACTTGAGGCGGTTTTTCGAGGATAATTCTGCAAGGTAGGTTCCGGTTTTCCTGAGTGCAATCTGCTCAATTCGTTGGGCTTACTCCTGTCACGATGCTACTTGTTCGAGCAAGGAAACTATAGATTTCGGTAGTTCAGGGGTTCTGATGATTTTCTTGAGTTGAGGATACATCGCGCCGGTCGTGTTTCTCGATTCTTCGAGTCTGCGGCGAACCTCTTTAGAATCTATTTCAGCAAACCGTTCTTCAAGAGTCTCTTTTCCGGCAAGAAGGATTTTCATGTACTCTTGGTTTTTCAGATTCATCGTCAAGGGAGTATCGGGCAGCATTGTCTTGAGTACACGCTCCACGGAATTGAATCCGTTTTTCTTTCGATAGCTGCGCATCAGTTTTCTAAAAAATTGTTCCAAGATATTATTTGTTCGTTGAGGCTGAACAAGCATTCTACCGGCGGCTGTCTGGACAACAATTGGGTCGGCAAAGAGCCTGTCGGAGTATGTGTCGAGCTGCTCCACCAACTTCTGATATTCTTTATCTCCCGAGTACTCTTTGCTCTTCAATAACCAGGCGGTGAACTTGCCGACTTCCTTTTCAATGGTTTTCATGTTCGATGGTAGCTCACCGTTGTCATTGAGCCCGCGCTTGTTCTCCGGCAGAGTTATCCGCATGGCCGTTCTCAGACGGTTGAACACCGCTACTTTTTCCTCCATCCTCGACGCCGTTTTCTGTAAACTTGAGTCGTTTAGTACTCCGTGCAAATCGCAGGAAATCTTGCTATAGACCTTGTTCTCTTTCCAGTCACCTTGGAGTTGTATTCTAAACAACTGATGCAGGCGCAGTCCTGCCTCTTGTAATCTCCGATAGAAT
>VRUF01000242.1 GCA_019456245.1 Planctomycetota bacterium
TTTCGCGGGCGTAGCTCAGCGGTAGAGCGTCACGTTGCCAACGTGAATGTCGTGAGTTCGAATCTCATCGCCCGCTTTGAGGTCTGTTTATTAGACCTGCAGAGAGTTTTCTTACTCTGCAAATAGTTTTTGCGAGGTACCGGCTATATGGTTAGTCAGGCGCAGGTCGCTAAAGCGTTAGGATGTTCCGGTAAGTTCGGACATCAACTGATTAAGTAGCCTGAGGATTTGATCCTTACGGCTTTTTTTGTTTATAAATTGAAGAAATTAAATAAGTTAGAGGTTCCCCTTAACCCTGATAGGAGTGTTTAGATGACTGAAGAAAACAAATCGGAAGAGACCAAACCGGAAGAGATCAAAAACATTGTAACTATAGAAGATGCCGGCCCCTGCAAAAAAAAGGTGTCCGTAGAGGTCCCCGCCGAAAAGATACAGCAGGCTCTCACCGACGAGTACAAAGAGCTTAAGCAGGGTGCTGAAGTCCCCGGTTTCCGCAAAGGGCGAGCTCCTATGAGGCTTCTCGAAAAGAAGTACGGCAGTGACATCACAAAACAGGTTAAGCTTAAACTGCTCGCTGACGCCAGCGAATCGGCTGTGTCTGACAATGACATCGATATACTTGGCGATCCCGACATAAAGTATGATGACATCGAACTGCCGGACGAAGGTTCCATGAAGTTTGATTTTGAGATCGAAGTAAGACCCGACTTCGAATTGCCAAGCCTGGAAGGTATCTCCGTTGATAAGCCTAAGATCGAGATAGGTGACGATGAGATCGCCGAACAGATCGAAAGTATTTGCAAGCGAGCCGGCGTCTGGGAACCCAAGGACGGCGAGGTAGAAGATGATGACCGCATCGTTGCCGATGTCGTAATGGACATCGAAGGCGTCGAAGAGGATGATAAGCGTGAAAATATCGAGATCACTTCCGCTGCTAACGGTTTTGTCGAAGGCGTTCCCGTCGAAAAGCTTAATGAGTTGTTAGCCGGTGCCAAAGCAGGCGACGAAAAGAAGACCAAAGTCGATGTTCCCGCAACATTCTATAACGAACAATTGCGCGGCAAGAGCATTGAGATCACGATAGACGTCAAGGATGTAAAGCAGCTTGTCCCAGCCGAACTCAACGAAGATTTCTTCCAGCGTATGGGTGTTGACGATGAGACCGACCTCAAAGACCGCATCAGCGAGCAGCTCGAACAGCAGGCAGACTCCCAGGCAAAGCAGCAAATGGCCGAGCATATCCACGAATATCTGCGGGACAATGTCAAACTCGAGCTCCCCGAATCGATAGTTGCAGATCAGTCTACGCAGATACTAAAGAGGCAGTACAGCAACATGCTCATGCAGGGCATGGAGCGAGAGCAGATGGATCAGCAGATGGGCCAGTTGCGTGCTTCAAGCGAAGACGAGGCTCGTAACCAGCTAAAGACATTCTTTGTCATGGACAAAGTTGCCGAACAGCTCAAGATAGAAGTTAGCGACGAAGAGGTCAACAGCCGTATTGCACAGATCGCCGCGATGCGAGGCAGAAGGCCGGAAAAAATGCGAGAGGAACTCGCTCGTGACGGTTCGCTTGCACAGTTCAGCATGGAAATTCGCGAGCAAAAGTGCATAGACAAGATACTCGAAACCGCAAAAATCACCGAGGTAGATGCGGCCAAAAAAGAAAAAAAAGCCATAAAGAAAACGAAAAAGAAAACAGCAAAGAAAGCGGAAAAGAAACCTGTAGCCAAGACAGCAAAAAAGAAAACAGCAAAAAAGAAGACCAAAGAAGCTACAGATGACACCATAGCGGCAAAACGGAAAAAAACAAAGACAACCCGCAAGAAGAGCGACGCTTAAAGCAAATAAATATCTCAAAGCATAACCAAAAACACACAAGATTTACAGGGCCGCGAGCAAACAGCTTTCGGCCCTTTTTCATTACAACCCAGCCAATCTCAGCACCTGCGTAAGGTTCAACCTTAAATCCCAAAAAATCCTGTTTTTTCTGTAGCATTAACAATATAATCGCGTCTGTATTAACGGTAGAACAGAAACATGAGTAAACTGAAAGAACTGTAATGAAAAAAAATGCATTGATAGCCCTTGGCGGCGGACCGTCACCCGTTATTAACGCCTCGCTGCTCGGTGTCTGCGAGCGATGTCTGGACTATCCCGGCAGTATCGAAAAAATCTATGCCGCCCGCTACGGGATCGAGGGTATATTGAAGGAAGAGCTGATCGATCTCGGCGCCCAGGACCGCCGCCAGCTTTCACTGCTCAGGCACACACCCGCATCCGGAAGCGTCGGCACCTGCCGTTACAAACTCGGCGATGATCGCAGGGATGACTACGACCGCATCATTGAGGTGTTGTCTGCGCATAACATTGGTTGGTTTATCTACATCGGCGGAAACGATTCTATGGATACTGCCGACAAGGTTTCGAAGCTGGCCGCGGAAAAAGGCCTGGACCTCGTTGTCGCCGGAGTACCGAAAACCATCGACAACGATCTCGGCGACGAAGAGTTCACCATCATTGACCATACGCCGGGATACGCTAGTGCTGCAAGGTATTGGATGAATATCATTCAAAACACAAACGAGGAAAACCGGGGAATGTGTGTATCTGAACCTGTCGCTGTGCTGCAGGCCATGGGGCGAAAGGCCGGATATATCACGGCAGCTTCCCGTCTGGCCGATCCCGGGCGAGAGATTCCAATGCAGCTCTATTTCGCCGAAGCCGGCCTGAATCTTGAAGTACTCGCCGACAACGTCAATGACGAGCTGACCCGCCGCGGACGCTGTATCGTTGTCGTCAACGAAGGATTCGATGTCGGCTCACTGGGCGAAGCTCGCGACGGCTTCGGGCACATTGAATACGGAGCCAACAAAACCACTGTTGCTCAGGTGGTTGTAAACTATTTGAATGAAAAGGGACTCAAGGCCCGTGGACAGGCTACCGGTCAGGTGCCGGGTGTGCTGCAGCGTTCTACTTTCATCTTCCGTTCCCAGGTTGATATTCATGAAGCCTACGAAGTTGGCGCCCATGCCGTTGACATTGCGTTAAACGATGGCACCGGCTACATGGCGACAATCCTGCGGGCTCCGGAAGAAACCTATCGCCCGGTCTACGACAAAGTGCAATTGCTCACTGTTGCAAACGCTGTTCGACATCTTCCCAAAGAGTGGATAACTTCCAACGGGTTGGATGTCACAGACGACTTCATCCGCTACGCCAAGCCATTGGTCGGCGATCAGTGGCCGGACATCCCACTTGAAGACGGACGCCAGCGGTTCGCAAGGCTGGAAATCAGATTGATTGATAAGCAATTAAAGCCCTATGTGCCTGTCGGATATCGAGCGTAATTTTCCTTATTCGTGGGGGTGCACCCAAAAAAAGTGGCACGTACATTTCAGATACGTTTAAGCGGTATAAGTAGGATAGCCATAGGAGCGTGAGATCGCACTTGTCACGTCGTAGCCTTTGGCGAAGACGGAAGCTCTCCGAATAAAACGCCGACAAAACATGGTAAACTCTGCAACAAGATATATGCCTTTTCCAGCCTGGAAACATATTATTTAAGGTAATGCCGAAAAATCTTGGTACACCATCTTCGTGGTAAAGTGATGTTTTTTTGTTGCATAATTACATATTTTAATTATTATGTTCTAATAGCGTGACTTAAAATTAGCGGAATTTAGAAAATTAAAGGTAAGGAAAAAATGAAGATGTACAAAAGTATACTAAGAAAGAGATCAGCGGTAGCCAGAAATACAGCGTTCACAGTCCTGACACTAGCTCTTATATTGGGGTGCGTCCATTCGGTCTATGCGGCTGAGGCCAAGACCGGCTGGGATTTGTTGCCCGAGATTCTGAGCCGCATCGTTCCGCCGACTTTTAGAAATGAGGATTTCATTATCACTAACTATGGCGCTGTTGGGGATGGTGTTACCGACTGCAACCCTGCTTTTAAGAAAGCCATCGCGGGGTGTACAAAAGCCGGCGGCGGACGCGTCGTCGTCCCGAGAAACGGCACATTCCTCACCAATGGCCCCATCCATCTGGACAATAATGTCAACCTGCACATTTCAGAAGGGGCCACAATCAAGTTCGGCACAAACTTTGATGACTTTCTTCCCCACGTTTTTGTCAGGTGGGAAGGCACGGAGTGTTACAGCTATTCGCCTTTAATCTACGCCTA
>VRUF01000243.1:0-3893 GCA_019456245.1 Planctomycetota bacterium
AGATATGCCTAAAAAACATTGTCGAACATGCCTCCAAAGACAAGATCGAACATTTTATCTACCCCCTCAGATCAAAGCAGATTGACATACCCATTGATGGCAACATTATAAAATTTCCATATCCTAACTATGATCCCAGAAAATTCTTTGCGATCTTGCGTATATGCAGGCAATACAATATTGATATAATCCACGCACACCTCGAAAAACCGGTGATAGGTGCCTTGCTTGCCAATATTATTTGCAAAATACCCGTTATCGTTCACGAACACGGACCTGTTTTTCGCAAGAGCCTCAAGCATAGCATATACCGTATTGCTCTTCGTGCATTACGCTCCAGGGCATCCCAGTTCATAGCGGTTTCTAAGGCAACTGCGACAGAATTATCCGAAAAAGCCAAAATCTCTAAGGAAAATATCAAGCTTGTTTATAATTCTGTAGATACTGCCAGGTTTAAACCAGACGACGATCTCAGAAAAAAAGTCAGACAAGAACTTAATGTCTCCGAAGACCAAAATGTTATTGGCTTTCTGGGCCGACTCGCCAGGGTTAAGGGGGTCGATTTACTTATAGAGGCGTTTGCATTGCTCTCCAGAACAAATCCTGAACTGGTATTGGTCCTTGCCGGCGATGGTTCGGAGTTGGACTCTCTCAAGCAACAGGCTAATCGCCTTGGCATATCGGATAAAGTGATTTTCATGGGATTTCGCAGCGATGTTTCGCGGATAATAAATGCCTTTGATATTTCTGCAATTCCTTCCCGCCAGGAACCTTTGGGCATCGTTGCCCTGGAATTAATGTGTGCAAAAGTTCCTATTGTCTGTTCGGGCGTCGAAGGCCTTGGCGAGATTATTACCGATGGCCAGACGGGGCTGATTACCCCGAAGAACACACCTGAAAAAATAGCAGCTTGCATCGAGACATTGCTCAATGACAACGATCTTTGCCAGAAACTCGGCGAAAATGCAGCACTTTTCGTTACTGGCTTTGATGTCAGGTGCCAGGTTGACGCGATAGAGAATATTTACGCCGATATGCTCCCAAACGAAAAAGATACTTTTTAACAATCTAATAAAGGAAATACCAAACAATGCTTGCTAAACCCATACGCACACTTCTGTGGTATTTAAAACGCCCCAGGTATTATTCCCAACTAGTCAACGAAATCCTTACCAAACTGCACACCGCCTGTTTCAGCTCTGGCCGCGGTCGCGAGCATGCTGGAAACTGGTGTCGTGAGCATGCAATATCGACAAACGAAGCTATCTATTGCATTACTGGAACCAGGCCTGCCGAGTCCATCCAGCAACAATTTGCCGGAATTTTCACCGAGGCCCATAAAAGGGCATCACAATGTCCCGTTCAGATGGGTGGTCCGGGCGAGTTAGACCTCCTCTATTATTTAGCCGAGTATACCGCCGCTGTCAATATACTCGAAACCGGAGTTGCCTATGGTTGGTCCTCGCTGGCGTTGTTGTTGTCTCTGCAAAAACGTCCAGGCTGTCATCTCTACAGTATCGATATGCCTTACCCTGGCCTTCAAAATGAGGAATATGTCGGATGTGTAGTTCCCTCGGAGATGAAAAAAAACTGGATTCTGATTCGTTTTCCAGACTGGCAGGCCATCCCTCGCGTATTGAATGACATCGACGGCCCCATCGATTTGTGTCATTACGACAGCGACAAAAGCTGGCGGGGAAGAATGTGCTCTTACAAACGCATTTGGAAAGCCCTCAGGCCTGGTGGCATTTTTATCTCAGATGACATTGACGACAATACGGCGTTTAGGGATTTTTCCGTCTCGGTGAACGCAGATCCTATTGTAGTCGAGAAGGGAAATAATTTTGCGGGCATTTTGATCAAAAAAGAAACACACTAATGCTTTGTCCGCAAAAGAATGTCGGGTAAACGCCGCACCGAACTGATAGATGTGTTCAAGGCCGACACAGCCAATATGAAAGCATTGGCGATACAGGCATTGGACGCAGATATTAATTGATTGATCCCACCTAAGTCCTTTGCTACTAATCATTTACAGAAAAGCATTATTTTTCCTTTTTTTTTCTTGAAATACTCTAAAGCCGGTCCTATAATATACGTACTGTTTTGTCGGAAGAGCGAAACGTTCCGTCTAGTTTTAATTGCGGTTTTGCATTCTCACAATAAAAAGGAAAAGGAACTTACGTTAAAAGGGAGAAAAAATGTTAACACTTAAATCACGCTGTATCGTAATGCTTATACTTACCTTGGTTTCTGCCGCTGCTTTGGCTGCATTAGTGCCGCCGGCAGGTTATCAGATTGAAACCTACGCCACATATTCCTCGGAGGGTTTGGGGCAGGTTAATGATATGACCTTTACGCCAGATGGTAAACTGTACCTAACGCATAAAGGGACATCTGACGAAGGTTACAATAATGGCTCAATTGCTCGAATTACTTCTGGAACTGTTGAGACTCGTTGGGTAGACAATTTGGGTGCTCCGAAAGATATAGCCTGGGCAGGTGGCACGCCTTATGGAGAGAATATATATTTTGACGAATATCTCAGCAAGACCATACAAAAACTAAATTCTGATGGAATTTATACTAGCTTCTGCCAGGACTCATCGCGTTGGTTGACAAAAATTGCATTTGATAGAAATGGTTCCTATGATGGAAAAATGTTTTGTTCAACCACGGGCTATCTCTCAGGCGGTTTGATTTACAGTATTTCAACAAGTGGCTCACAATCTATATTCAGCAATTTCCCCAATGTTACTGCAGGTGCGATAGTAAGCATCGAAATATCTCCAAACTCTGGCTATGGCGGAAGTATGTTTGCGGCATTAGATTCTGGTCCCTCTGATTTTTACAAAGACGGCATTTATAAGATCGATACAAGCGGAAATGCTTCAGAGTTTATGTCTATGAACGTCCCTAGGGATATCGAGTTTGATACATCCGGTACGATGTTTGGTGGTGATTTGTTTGCTATCGGCAGTGTGGATGGGATTGAGGGTATGCATTTGTGGCGTATCGATGAACTTGGCAATGCCGAAGATTTCATGCGTGTTAGCTGGGCAGTAACAGATAACATCGCCTTCGGTCCTGATGGTGCGATGTATCTGACGGAATATTTGAGTGGTGCAGGAATTACCAATATATACAAGGTTTCCAAAATCCCGTCTTTTAGCGGAAGCGGGGCTGGTACAGCGGGTGATCCGTATATCATTACAAATGTTGACCAACTTCAGGAAATGGCAAATGAAGTTGATGCGCACTATGTCTTAGGAAATGATATTGATGCTTTAGACACTGTCAATTGGAATGACGATGAAGGATTTGATCCTGTTGGAACCTGGACTGAAGATGGTACAAGCATATTTACCGGAACATTCGATGGGCAGGGACATACGATAACAGGATTATTTATTAATAGGCCTTCGAGGACACATGTTGGTTTGTTTGGGTTTGTTAGAGGTGCTTCCTTCGAAATTATGAATGTTGTTTTAAGTGATGTTGACATAACCGGCTATAAATCAACAGGCTCTGTTGTTGGTGGTTTTTCGGATGGTACAGTAAGTAACTGCCAATCATCAGGCCAGGTTACATGTATTGACTTCTACGGTGGAGGTTTTTGCGGGGCGATGGGCACCACAGGTACGGTTACTGATTGCAGCACGTCCTGCAGCGTTTCAGGCTATCATCTTACCGGCGGTTTTTGCGGTGTAATGGATGGCACTGCCACAAATTGCCATGCATCGGGGGATGTATTCGGTTCTTACGGCTACGTAGGCGGTTTTGTAGGAATGAGTAGATACGGTTCGATGAGTCAGTGCTATGCAACCGGAAACGTAACGTCAATCTTATCTAATGCAGGCGGTTTTATGGGCAGATCGGAAGAGCGTCGCGTA
>VRUF01000243.1:3903-4152 GCA_019456245.1 Planctomycetota bacterium
TTACGCTACCGGAAATGTGGTGTCAGGTTCTCAGCAAACAGGCGGTTTTATAGGCGTCAATACAACAGGTGTTATCATAAACTGTTATGCTACGGGAACTGCAAGAGGTAGTGTTTTTATAGGCGGGTTTGTGGGGCTAAATCACGGCCCTCTGCTTTATTGCTACTCAACCGGAGAAGTTACATCAAGCACCGGTGACTCGCGTATAGGCGGCTTCTGCGGGACAACCGACGCTGCCATCGTATATAG
>VRUF01000244.1 GCA_019456245.1 Planctomycetota bacterium
CAACCAACGCGCGCACAGTATCACTGACACGCTTCGTAGACTTCCTCGAAAAACTAAACGCCGAAGACCACGACTGTCCACCCGCTCAACCCGACACCTCCACCGAAAACGCCGTAAGAATTATGAGCGTCCACAACAGCAAGGGCCTCGAGTTCCCCGTCGTATTCCTCGCCGACCTCGACCGAAAATTCAACACGCAGGACACAGCCTCAAACTGCCTAATCGACGACATAAACGCACTCGGCTTGCAAGTAATACACCCCGAATCCAAAAACCGACTAACATCCATCGCCCACCAAATCATCGCACAAAAAAAACGCGACGCGATGTACGCCGAAGAAATGCGAATCCTATATGTGGCAATAACACGAGCGAGGGAAAGACTGTACTTGTCAGCCTCGACTAAAATTTCAAAATGCGAGCAACTGGTAACCGCTGCGGCCATCCTATCCGACCAACCGCTTCAGGACTGGCAGTTAATGTCGGCAAAGTCGCCACTCGACTGGATACTCTACGGTCTGGCACATACGGAAAACCTTCAATTGGCACTGAACATCGAATCAAATCCGAAAAACACCGAGGAACTGCTGGATATAAACATCATAGAACTTCAGGACTTAAACAACATAGTAAACGCGCTAAAACAAAAACGATTCTCGCCTCCAGCACAACCTTCAAAACCGTCAAAGGCCTCAAAAATTCTCCTCGAAAAAATAAACGCATCGCTAAACTTTCAATATCCCGACATCAACGCTGCGAAAACACTGGCAAAAATATCCGTAACCCAATACACACACGCAAATGACGAATTCGCACAAACAAACTTCGAAAACTCATCCACCCGCCAACCGGCAGTACTCGAAACCGAAACACAAGCCACCACACCGCAAAGACTAATAGGCGCTGTGACCCATCTCGTCCTGGAAACCCTCGACATCACAAAACCAGTAACCCAGGAATCCATAAAATCCGCAATTACTCAACTCCACTTAACTGACGAGCTTGCCAAAAAAATAGACGCCAAAAAAATCCTGACCTTCTTCCAGACCGACGTCGGCAAACAAACAACCGACCCCAGCAACATCGTCCACCGCGAATGGCCATTCATAATCGCCATTCCATCGGCCGACCTGACCGAAGAGGCAACCGAAGAAACAATAATCGTCCAGGGCATAGTAGACATGATAATTGAAACTCCCAAAGATCTGATAATAGTAGACTTCAAAACCGACCGCGTCACAGCCGGCCAAACCGCTGAACGAGCAAAACTTTACGAAAAACAGCTTAACCTCTACGCAAAAGCCGCCGCCCAGATACTAAACAAAAAAGTCTCACACAAATATCTATACTTCACAACCCCGGCAAAAACCCTAAAAATTCCAGATTAGCAACCCTTGCTATTTCCACAAAAACCGTTATAATACCCGCTCTGAAAAATAAAAACGCGACACTTATATCCGGAAAGGTCAAAAAATGGCAAATGCAATAGTCAGCCAGTCAGGCGGCCCCACAGGCGTAATCAATGCCTCCCTCGTTGGCGTCATCGAACAGGTTGTAAAGCACCCCGACATAGACAAACTATACGGCGCAGTACACGCCGTTAGCGGCATAATAAAAGAAGACTTCGTCGACTTGACTAATGTCTCTTCCGAAACCCTCGAAGCCGTCGCAGCCTCACCATCGGCAGCCCTCGGCTCATCGCGAGACAAACCTGACACCGCATACTGCGAAAAAATTCTCGAAGTATTCAAAAAACGAAACATCGAATACTTCTTTTACATCGGCGGAAACGACTCGGCAAACACCTGCAAGATCATAAACGACATGGCAGACGAAGTGGATCTGGACCTGAAAGCTTTTCACATCCCCAAGACCGTAGACAACGATCTCCGCACAACCGACCACTGCCCCGGTTACGGCACGGCAGCGAAGTTCGTGGCATGTGCCCTCATGGGTGACGACCTCGACAACCGAGCCTTGCCCGGAATAAAACTCGACATCATAATGGGTCGCGACGCAGGATGGCTAACAGCGGCAACAACTCTCGGCCAGCAAAGAGACGACGACGGACCGCACCTGGTCTACCTCCCCGAACGCCCCATCAAAATCGAAGACATGATAGCCCAGATCAAGGAAGTCCACAGCAGACTGGGTCGCTGCGTAGTTGCAGTCAGCGAAGGCATCCGTGACACAGACAACGTCGTATGGGCCAAAAAGATCAAAGAAGACGCAGAAGTCGATTCCCACGGCAACATACAGCTCTCAGGTTCCGGCGCACTGGCAGACTTCCTCGCCGACAAAGTAAGAGAAGGAACAGGAGTAGCACGCGTAAGAGCAGACACTTTCGGATACCTCCAGAGAAGTTTCGCCGGCCTGCAATCAGAAACAGACGTAGACGAAGCCAGACGCTGCGGCCGACAAGCCGTAATCTACTCACAGGACAACGACAGCGGTTCAGTAGCGATGAAAAGAACCGGCCAGGGCAAAAACTACGCGGTAGAACTATTCCTGACGGACCTTGCAAACGTAGCCGAGTTCACAAAAGAATTGTCCGACAACTTCATAAATGAAGCAGGAAACGGAATAACCCAGGCATTCAAGGATTACGCACTGCCACTGGCAGGAAACCTCCCAAAAACAGACTTCTTCTCACAAAACCCAAAAGTATAAGCAACGTTTGAATAACAAAGGCCTGTGGCAACAAAAACCGCAGGCCTTTACTACGCGCAAACTATTAAGAAACAATAACAACTGGGAAGCTATTGAAGAAGCTCATCTGCACTTGTTAATTTTCCTCTCAATAACTTCGATTGTCGAGATAAACTTTATAGGCAGCCTCAGGCCCTTGCTCATCACATATCTTGAACAATTTATCTGGATGAATGCACCACTTTACGCCTGAGCTACTTACCCCACCCCTGGCTGCTCTTCGAATGCTCGGCCATTCATTGAAAGTAGAATATATGCGCAGATAAGCCATTGCATCCTGATCTCTTGCATCTGAATCATACCATTTCGATATCGGCCCATGATCCATGTCATCAAGCATTGGTGTATTATCGCCAACATATCTCATTAGGAGATAAATTTGATGGGGCGAAGTTTCTATCTGAGCATATCGCCATAATTCCTGGTGAAGAACATAACCCAGCTTTCTATAAATACCCCGCTGATTATGCAATATCCATCCAGATCTGCCACGGACATCAACCGTAGAACTAAAGCCTCTTCCACCTCTATCCTCAGGCAGAACAATTTCTTGCTCGTTCTCAATATTTCGAACAAGCTGTTTAATAACTTCTACATCCCCACGGAAAACATACCATCTTACAGCACGCAATAGCTCTTTAGGTGAATCATTCAATAACCCTCCCTGCTCTTCCATCATTTTCACAGCTTGCAAACTTGATAATTTCGGTTTTATAAATAATACGCCGAGAGGTTCACGACACTTATAAGTCATAAAACCAACGACGACAAAAGCAATTATAAGCCAAGCAAGTTTCCTCTTAACTATTTTCGAAAGAGTTTTCAATTGCAATATTTCTCCAATAACACAAACTAAACACAAAATATTTAAGCAAACAACGCATCCACAAACTCACCCGGATCAAACTCTGCTATATCCTCCGGCTTTTCGCCAAGCCCCACAAACTTCACCGGAATATTAAGCTGATCCTTTATCGCGATAACGATACCCCCCCGCGCCGTCCCGTCAAGCTTTGCTAAAAATATCCCCGTAACATCTATCGCCGCCGTAAACATCTTCGCCTGCATAATCGCGTTTTGCCCCGTCGTTCCGTCCAGCACCAGCAAAACCTCATGCGGCGCACCGGGTATACTCTTAACAACAACGTCCCGGATCTTCTCAAGCTCCTTCATCAAATTCGTCTGCGTATGCAGCCGCCCCGCCGTATCAAGTATCAAATAATCAACACCTCTCGCAACCGCAGCCTGACATGCGTCGAAAGCAACCGCCGCCGGATCCGCCCCCTGCTTGTGCTTTACGATCTGCACACCGATCCGCTCGGAC
>VRUF01000245.1 GCA_019456245.1 Planctomycetota bacterium
ATATGAGAAGAATGAAGTTATTATTGTTAGTATGTCAGATATTGCTTTGCGTGAGTGTGATGTTTGCGGAAGTGTATTATCCCGATTCTGTCACGCCGGGTGTGGCGACGGGGCAGTATGCAGGTGGTCTGGGAACACTTGAAAATGATGTTATAACCTTTACCTTTGAGTATCAAAGCGGTCAATTACAGAATATGATCGTCAAGCCTCGAAACATACCTGGCTATCCTGAGGTGCAGATCAATGAGCCGTTTGTCATTACTATTGGAGGAGCTGTAATACATGCAACAGATCTGACGGTTACTCAAGCGCCATTACTTCAGCAGATAAGCGCCGATACGGGTTCTGTTCATTTAGCGGATCATTATCCCGGCTGGAAGATACAGATGAAATATCGTCCCGCTAACAATGCTTATGAGATCCAGTGGGAAGCTATCCTGCGTGACGAATCCAATTATATCAAACAAAAGGTAAGCATAACCGCTCTTACCGGTGATCTTGAAGTTACTGCTATTACGCTGGTCGATATGGATGTCACTAATGCCGCTATAGTCGGCAACGATCTCGGCTGTCCGGTTGTAGCGCATAATTATTTCCTGGCATATGAGCATCCGATGGCAGCATACTCTATCGTCGGTAACAATACTGTGGCAACTTTTTCGCGCATGCTGAGCACTCTGTCACAAGGTGCGACGCTTACGCAATCATCTGTTGTAGGTCTCGTACCTGACGGTCAGATCCGTAGAGGTTTTCTATATTATCTGGAACGTGAACGACCAAGGCCATATCGGCAGTACCTGCATTATAATAGCTGGTATGATATTACGCATTCAGGCCGCGTGGCAATGTTTAGTGAAGCTGAGTCGATCAAACGGGTAAATCAGTATAAACAGGAAATGGTAATAGAGCGTGGTGTGACGATTGACGGTTTTGTGATGGACGATCCCTGGGACGATCCCGATTCGGTATGGGAATTCAATTCGGCTCGTCATCCGCAGCAATGGCTGAATTTTAAGACGGCTGCCGAAAGTTGCGGCGCATCTACGGGTGTCTGGATGTCACCGTTTGGTGGATATGGTGACAACAGGGCTCGTCGTTTGGCTGCAGCCGCTGCCGATCCCATTGATTTTGAAACTATTGGCGGGGGCTTTATGCTTTCCGGGCTGAACTATAATACTCGTTACCGCGAGGTGTGCTTTGATTTTATTCAGAATCAGGGTGTCAAGTATTTTAAGTTCGACGGGATAGGTGGCGGAACGTATCAGACCGGTCCTGCTGGGTGGGCTCAACCAGATTATGAAGCCTTATTCGAGTTGATCGACGATCTCAGGGCCGTGGAACCGGATGTATTTATAAATGCGACTATTGGCAGTTGGCATAGTCCGTATTATTTAATGTATGCCGATTCTATCTGGCGTGACGGAGGCGATTATGGATATATAGGCGAAGGTCAATACCGGGCACAAAATATTAACTACCGTGACAGAGAGACCTATCAGAATGTTGTGAGTGCCAGTCCCTTATTTCCTATGCATGCCTTGATGACGCACGGCATTATTCTGGCATCGTATGCGACAGTTGGGTTGTATTACGCAAATATACAGGAGTTCACTGATGACGTTCACAACTATTTCGGTATGGGGATGAATCTACAGGAGATGTATATTGGTCCGGACCATCCGGATTCAGGGGCGACGCTTATGACGGAGGACATGTGGGACGTTCTTTCCGAAGCGGCCAAATGGTCGCGTGAAAACCAGGATGTATTTGCCGACGCTCACTGGGTTGGCGGTAATCCCGGGCTTGGAGATGTTTATGGTGTGGCATGCTGGAATCCTAATAAGGCAACGCTGATGTTGCGAAACCCGTCCAGCGTGACGAAACAGATCGGTATTGATGTTGACCAGACTTTTGAATTGCCTGATGGAGCCGGGCAAGTATATTTCATGAAAAGCCCATGGGCCGAAGATACCGCCATGACGGCTATCAGATTAGAGGCCGGGACCGCTCATCAGTTTACACTGGCTCCGTATGAAGTTGTTGTGCTGATGTCAAAAAGCAGCGATCTAAACGGCGATCTGGAAGTTGATTTAAGTGACCTGATAATCCAGGCATCTAACTGGTTGAGCTATGACTGCCAAGATATTTTGGACGGCAACTTAAATGGCGATTGCACGACCGATCTCAAGGACTTTGCGATCATGTCTTCTGACTGGAATCCAACTGCCAGTGCTTCCACAGGTACCATTACCGAAAGTTTTCTTTGCACTGACGCTGAATGGAACACGATTGATGTGACGACGAAAGTCTCTGCAGGCACGGGCTATTCATGGAGTGGTTATTCCGGTACCCTGGATTCGTGGTTGCATAATTGGCTTTGGTATGGTTCTTATTTTGCTGCCAATGGTGACGGAACAAGCTATGAAGGTGTAAATGCCTGGACGATTTTCGATGGTGATTATGTAGCGGACCTGATGAAGATCAAGATCGAGATGGCTGCGGTTGGATATACCGACTCGGGCAGTGTAAATATTGAGGCGATCATTCAGGACGCCAACGGTGACTGGTTTGTTTCCGAAGATACTGCTGCTGATACGGCTGGCACCACCGGGTTTATTGACGCGGGAACCACTACATGGCGGACGATTGGGACGCCTGTTATTGGAACCGCCATTGTTCGTGGCGCTGCTGGTACTCCGGACCTGTCGAGGGTCCATGGAGGCGGTGTTAATTACCGCGACTTAGGTACGAGATATCCCGATGTAAGGATAGAGAGTTTGACATTTGCTCACTATGAGACCGATCCACCCACACCGAATACTGCGAGCTTTGCTTTGGCTCCTGCGGCGATAAGCGACTCGGAGATCACGATGACGGCGACGACAGGATGCGATTACAACGGTCCGGTCGAGTATTACTTCGACGAGACATCCGGCAACCCCGGCGGAAACGACAGCGGATGGACAACCAACCCTGTTTATTACGATACGGACCTGAACTTACATATTCAGTACACCTATACGGTAAAGATGCGTGACTCTGTGTCACCTGCGCCAAATGTCGGCATCGCTTCATCTCCTGCTAGTGCTACAACGATCGATCCAACTCCTCAGGCTGGCTGGACTTTGAACTATGTTGATAGCGAAGAGACTTCTGCTGAAGACGGGGCCGCCACCAATGCTTTTGATGGCGATACAGGTACTCTCTGGGTTACCCAATGGTCAGGTGCTAATCCGCCCTGTCCTCATGAGATCCAGATCGATCTCGGCGATGCCTATGACATAACCGGTTTTGTATATACTCCTCGTTCGGATATTCCAAATGGCCGCATAGCCGGTTATGAATTCTATGTGAGTAACGATGGTTCAAGCTGGGGTTCCGCGGCGGCAAGTGGCACATTGGCAAACTCTTCCGCAGATCAGACAGTTACTTTTGCTGTTGAAACAGGAAGGTATGTTCGTCTGGTTGCTCTCAGTGAAGTTAATGGCAATCCATGGACGTCATTTGCAGAACTGAATATTATTGGCATCGCAGCATCTGCAAAGTAACTCTACCAGATGTGACGGGACGGTTGCGGGCGGGCAGGCCGTTGGTGAGGTGCTAAACAGATGACGGACACTTAGTGAGAGGTTATAATGCTCACATTTACAAGGAGTGTTTGTTGTGGCAAAGCACCGAAAATACAGTAAAGAATTCAAATTACAGGTAGCAAAGCTGGTCACAGAACAAATTTTAGTTTTTGAAAGGAAGTAGTGAATTGAATGCTCGTGAGAATCTTTTAAGTATATTTAGAAGGCAGGGTTTCGAATCCGTGCCCGTACAGTTTTATCTTTGCCCATCTTTGTGCGAAACTTTTAAACAGCAAACCGGCAGCGAGGTTGCCTGGCAGGATTATTTTCAGCTTCCAATGCGGGAGGTTGAATTCCCAAAAGTATCTGCACAGGATTCGATAGACTGGGCACAGTATTATCCCGGTGGTCTGAAAGACGGTGTCTTTTTCGACGAGTGGGG
>VRUF01000246.1:0-3684 GCA_019456245.1 Planctomycetota bacterium
TATATGATCTTGCGGGGGAGTTCACCATAATATTGGAAAACCTTGAACTGCGAACGGCTGGATCGCCATAGACAATGTCAAAGTTCATCCCAATATTTGATGCTTGTCTTGGAAGCACGTGGTGCGCGGTGAGGCCGAGTCCACGGCGTGAGAAAAAAAAGCCCGTGCCAGCAAGCTCACCCTTCCAAAAGAGCTGAAAGCAAGCGCTCACCAGTAGAGCCTTGAGCCGGGGTGAAAGTTGAAACGAGA
The DNA here is from genome assembly GCA_019456245.1 of Planctomycetota bacterium. Classification (GTDB taxonomy): domain Bacteria; phylum Planctomycetota; class Phycisphaerae; order Sedimentisphaerales; family Anaerohalosphaeraceae; genus VRUF01. Next base: position 250 of record VRUF01000246.1, read on the forward strand.
TGCTTTTGGCGCTTAGCATGGCCCTGTTTACTCCAAATACCCGCCCCAGTCCGCCAGTGCCTTCTCAAGTTCTTCTTTGTCATCGGCGTCTAGCTTCGGGAGTTCGAGTGAATTTTCGATAATGCTCATGGCTGTCACTGCCGCAAGTTTTCTTATCGGCTTGCTTTTCTCGTGCTCCAGTATGTCTATGGCGTCATCCAACAGGCCGTCTGTTGCAAGCAGCAGAGCGGACTGAATGGGTTCAAGTGGCTGCTCCGACTCACTTGCGGATGCTTTCCGTTCCATCACTTCAAATGAAAGCTTGCCGGAAGATCCCACAATTGTTCGAAATTTATCCAGAGCGCGAACGGACCACAGATACTTTTCACCCGGAACAAGAGCATCCTTTAGTTGATCATCGTTCTTTGTCGCAAGAGATTCCACATCGCATTCTCGATTAGCCTCTATCCGCCGTTCGACGACCGGTTTACCTGGGTCCTCTGCACAATAGAGTGCGAAGTCATAGATTGTTGCGTTTTGAATTGATAACCAACGGAATGAGAAGCCGGGCCGCACTTTAGAGGCGACTGGACCCAACACCCGCCAAGCATTGGCGTGTTGTTCCGCGGCCGCAAGTTGCAACACGGCAGGCTTCAGAAGTCTCTGAATGTTGTCCCGGAATTCGCGCACACTTTCTCGTCCTGCCTCAATTAGTGGGTCTGTCAAGTTCTTGAGGAGTACTTGCAAGGTCGCATCTGGAATACGTCGGCGCTCCAAGAAAAGCCTACCTGCGGCTGCATACTGCTCGAAACAGACCGGACAGCAAACCACGTGAGAATCGACATGTTCGCGAGCGTCGGCGTCCAACTCTTTGTCCCAGTACTGGAGCAATTGCTCGTCTGTCACGTGTTGGCCGAACTCGGCCACTTCGGCTAGGAATACATCTGGACCACTTGCCGAGCCCTGGCTGGCTATGTTCAACAGGGCATCAATTTGCTGCTTCAGGTTCGGTTGTTTCTTGCCAAACATGACAATATCTCCTCTCTACGTGTTACTATTGTTGTCTTCGTTTTCTTCTATTTCTTCATCGTTGTCTTCGTCTTCTTCTATCTCTTCATCGTTTTTGCCGACTTTCTGAGAAAACGGATTCCAAGCAGGGCGCCCCCAAGATCGATTCTGTGCCTTCTCTTGAGAGAAATCATGAAGTACTTCATTGTTTTCTTTATGAAGTTCCTTTTTTTTCTCGTTTAATTTCTCGAATTCTTTGCGAAGTTTCTCATTTTTCTCGAATTCTTTGCGAAGTTTCTCACTAGCCTCGGGAATTTTAACAACTTCTTCAAGGGCCTCCATAGCTTCTTTTATCCAGCCGCTTATAGCAGTGTTCCCGACGCCGAGCATGATACCAACATCAGGTTGGCTAATCTTCTCCACCCTATGGAGAAGAAGAGCCTTAATATAGTTCGGTTTAAGATTACATTTACTCGCCAAGTAGTGCACTAAAGATCGTGCATCTCTAGCGGCGCTCGCTGGAGCCACCTTATTGCCAGGAAGTCCATCTGATGCATTTGCAAAACTAGCTGCATCAGTGGACACAACGTGGTGCCTCTTTTCCTTACCCGAATTTATATAGTCGTAGAAACATCGCTTCATAACCCCCATACCACCCGCTATAGGTGTAGAAAGGTAAGCTACCAGCTTATCGCCGACTCCCCCTTTCGCCTTATTCTTAGCTGGGTCGAATTTCCAGAAAACGCTCCGGAACTTGAGGTAACCCTGAGACAAGCAATCGTCGGCCTCTACGCTAATATCGCGCGTCATATCTTCCGCCATTGGCCTAAACTTACTTTTGAGATGGTAGGCCCAAACATCACCCAAAATGACATTCGCACGACTATCACCGCACAAGGTCTCCTCCCACCCCGCTTTGTTGCGTGACCTCTTGTACGGCTTACGCAGCTTGATTAATTCACGTACCATTTTCTTAAATTCCACTTCAATCTTCTTGGGATCCGACGTCATGGGCCTCACCTCGCGTTCGGTCGCCATGGGAGGATATCTCCAGCCATGTCCTGTCTATATTACGATATCAAATTGGGCTTTTTTCATTTAATTCTCGATAAATTTAGTCGTATGCTTCTAAAGCATTGTATGGCTGTGTCTTAGGGATGTCCGCCGCATTACAAAGCTAACGGGCGGGACCCAAATATCAGCTGTATGAATCGTCGCTGAGCCACAGGGAACCACGGTCTTGACCATCGTATTCGACAACAACATTGCAGGAGGCGGTGCTGAGCCGGTATCCGGCCCCATGTGAATTCTCCAGCAATTTTGCGTTGTGTCCCGCCTCGGCAATTTTTGCCCGCAATTCCCGGACGATCCGAAATACATCTTCTGGTGTCGGATCAATCCAAAAGGATGCAAATCCAGCCCCAAGTTCCTCCTCTTTGAGGAGAATAAGCAAATTAAGAATCTTTTCCATCGACAAGAATTGGCCATGTGATTTTCGATGACGAAACAATACAAGTAAGAAAAGGAATTCTCGCCGCGCGAGTCCAATCGGGCCTGAGCCGTTTATACTCAGCGACCTAGTATCCGACCTCCCGGGGCCTCCATGAAGGGTCACGATATCGTTTGTCTTCAGGGTATGCCTAGTTATTTCTGAGAGAGTTATTTCGCGGCAGTGGCATGTAAACTTCGCCAAGAGATCGACTTTTTCACTGTCACTTAGGGAATGAAGAATGTCCGACGGGAGACCAACGCGCGATTCAGGCGCCAAGGAGACTGACGTTGATTTGTTAATCAACGCACTTTCCGCGGCACTCAGAATTTCCCTGAGTTGATTGATTAACGCGAGTGTGTCGTTGGCGTCCATGGTTGTCGATTTTCCTTGTCCTACATTACGTCGCATTTACTAGAGGTCGGCTATCGGATACAGGGCGCGGCACTCTCCGAGCGGGCCAAGCAGTGACCGAGGCAAGACTTCGGGCTGTTCCGGCCTATCAAGCTTGCCTGGACAGGACGCTTGTATGTGCCGCTCAAACAAACCGTTCAACGGCGAATGCATGGAGAAATGACGTCGAAGGCTGCTCAAATTCTTCCTGGCGTAGGAGCGCTGAAATTTCGTACTTTAGGCCAGCTAGTGCCACGGTCAACGCTTGCGGGTCACCTAGCCGAATTGCTCGCTCGCAATACCTCAGGGCCATCCATATCCTTCGTCGCATGCTTTCGGACATACCAAATACCTCCTACCTGTTAGACATCCTATCGACTTTTTTCAGTGTCATGCCGCGGTCTATATGGATTACGAAGCTCGGAACGAATAAATTCAAAACATAGCATATGAAGAAACGCCACAGCTTATTTAAAAATATCGCGCATGAAAAAACGCCACAGCGAAGTCGTATTACTTGGTGACGGCCCTCTGACCGACATGACTTCGTGGCGATCAAGGAATGT
>VRUF01000246.1:3694-3991 GCA_019456245.1 Planctomycetota bacterium
AAGGTCTACACGATATGAATAATCGGCCCTCAGATCTGGCCAGAGGCGTATTTCGTACGCCAACGCCAGACTATAGCGGGGCGCGGATTCCTCGCACCGCGCCCTGCTTCATTCCCATGCCGGCTAGGTGGCGTCCGGCGTAGGGCCCAGAAAGGAGGATCCCCAATGAATCGTGTGCTCAATTAACGCAAGTCTCGGTTGTTCGGTTGCAAACCTGGACAATTCCAATGATTCTTTCCGCTTCAGCATTTAGGAGGGCGCTAAAATGAAATCTTCGGCTCTCACCTTCGTATTACC
>VRUF01000001.1:0-27546 GCA_019456245.1 Planctomycetota bacterium
GGCCTTCACTTGCTTGGTTGGGAGATATTATGCTTGCGTGGACAAAAGCTGATTTCGATTCGGCCTATTCAATCCGAGTAGAGCGCCAGTTTGGCGGACATCCGAGTCGCGCCGGTCGCCCTGAAATGCGCCTGCACTATCACGAATGGGCGATCAAGCCGATCATGGTGAATCGCTGGCGCCGGCTGTTGCGGGTACTAACACCAGCAATCGACGCGGCAGATCGTGTCCTCATTGTCGGTGCTGGCTTTGGCTGGGGTGTGCGTGCGCTTCGTAGGCGTATCGGCTGTAGCGCCATCGGCACTGACACATCGCCGTTCATTCAGACCGAAAAGGACAACGACGACAGCATTGAGGTCAGCGCCGCAGTTACTGCTGCCGGGCTTGATCCGACGACCGGTCGTGGGCTGGAATTGCTTAAGCTTGTCAAAACGTCCGGCGCTAGAGTGAAGGAGCTGGTGCTTGACGAAGATTTATCGACAGTCGAGTCGCGCCAGAATGTCCGCGCAGCGCTGCGCGGCGGCCCGACATGGATTATCACCGAGGACTTGGTGACAGATGCGATAACCGACGCCGAGATCACGACCATGGCCGGCCACTTTGATAAATCGACGGCGCGTAAGATTTGGCTATACACGCCGACCCAGGCGAGAACATCAGAGCAGCTCGCCGCGCTGACCGGTCACAAGGTCATCGAGTTCGGCACCTACAGGATTGTGGGCTAATGGCTTTGCCAGCTACAATAATTGCGACACCTGGAATACCAGGTCACAGTCCTCCACATAAGTCATCTGCTGGTGCGTTTTACGCCGTAATAAAAAGCAGCGCGACTTCACAAATTGATGCTTATAAAGCTACTGATCCTTCAGATAGTTGGGTGAAACAAGATGACGCTGGCAGTCCAGTTGGTGCGCGCAGCGTATTGGCCGCCTATCAGGATGGCGACCTTATACATTTAGCTGACTATCAATCGACCAGTGGTGAGTATCAATACCATCAATTCAACATGGCAACGGATAGCTGGGATGTTGTTGACGAGCTGATCGACACATTAACAAATAATCCCACTAATCCTTGGATCAGCATTTCTGTTCGTTCAGATGGCGATGTCGTCGTTGTCTATGCGGGCGACACCGACCAAGTAATGGGAGGGAAGAAAGAGCGCGTCGATGCAAATATCAGAACTGGCGGGACTTGGGGCGGAGCAGTCGCGCTTGATGCCGCCGGGGACATTCACTACGGGAACCCGAACGTTGTCAAGGGGCCGCTCACCGATGACATGCACATCCTGTGGCAGCAGACAGCGAACATCGCGGACCCGCCAGCCTCGTGGGCGCAGACCGAGGCCAGGACGCTCGATCCAGCTAACGTGCTTAGTACACTGGTCACTGATGCTCAAGATACTGATACCGAATTGTTGTCAATACAGAATCCGGTTTCTTATGAGGATTCAGGTACACAGAGGATGCTTTGGGGTGGGAAAGGGCATCGCTTTTGGCCTTGTACTGAGGATGCTGGGGACGATATTTTATTTGGTACTGCTGTCGATTCTCCAATCCTTCCAAATATAGAGTCGAACGGGGAAATATCAGTTGTTACTCTTGTTGAGTTAGATGGTGTAATTCACGATCTGTATTCTTCGTCAACAGACCTAGACCTTTACTACACAAAAAGTACCGATGACGGCGCGACGTGGGATACGCCGACTGAGGAACTGGATGCAATAAGCTGTCTCCATATTTCGGCCAACATTTATACGCGAGGCGGCGATACGGTGCTGGCCTATCTCTACGATGACGGCGGTGTTCAGAAGTATAACGAGAAGGTATTATCTGCTGGTGGTGGCTTCATCGAGCAAGGAACCCTCGGGTCGTTGTTACTTACTGGTTTAGCAGGAACGCTGATAGCGAAGCAGGGTTTCATCTCAGCCGGTATTATAGGTGATACAGTAGTAACTGGTTTAGTAGGAACACGGAAGACCGGCTGGATTGACCAAGCAACTGTTGGGCCTATCGCAGTCACAGGCGCGCAAGGGCAGTTTATTTCCGCTTGGGTTAAGCAGGCTACAGAAGGCCCACTAGGTGTTACGGGGGAAGTTGGAACTTTAGTTACTGGAGTAGCTTACATTCAGCAAGCGTTGGAAGGGCTGCTCGATGTTACTGGACAGGCCGGCGTTGCGAAAGTTGGCTTTATCTCTACCGGCCTGCAGGGCGACATAACCGTCACAGGCTTGCAAGGCGTTCTCGTTACTGGAGGCGAATTCATTGAGCAAGCCTTAATAGGAAACATAGGTGCAACGGGCCTAGCTGGTGACATTGTTACCGGCCAGGGCTTTATTTCTCAAGCGCTGTTGGGTCAAGTTGATGTAAATGATTTACTGGGAAATGTCAAGGCCGGCTTCGTCTCGCAGGCACTTGAAGGCGCACTTAACTTAACAGGAGCGCAGGGTGCTTACATATCTGCTTGGGTAAAGCAGGCGATTGAAGGGGCTGTCGTTGTAATTGGTGGACAGGGCACGCTTCTTGCGAATAAAGCTTTCATCGTACAGGCACAGGAAGGAACTATAGATGTGGCAGGTCTCGTGGGTGTCAATGCACGAGGCCTTATTGACCAAGCAACAGAGGGTTCTGTTGCTATTGTGGGTTTACGAGGTACGTTGATTCTCACAGAGTCCGAGGAAGATTTTGTCTTCGTCGATATGTGGGATAACGTCTTCGTCGATGGGTGGGATGATATTTAAGGAGGTTATTATGGAAGCTCAATTTTGGTGGGGATTTGGAACGGCGCTGCTTATGGTAGTGGCTATCTACTTCATTTACTTGCGAATTTCGGTCGGAAGTGTTTCCGAAGGAGTCGCAGCTGCGTGGGTCAACTTAACTGACGCAGTTCGCAGAGTTAAGTAGGAGGAAGCATGTTAGAGCTAATTGGGACACTTGCCAAAACGGCGCTTAGTCCTCTCTTAAATCTTATCCCAGATAAGAACGCACGTGCTGCGGCGGAAGAGGCGGCCGTATCTCAGATGCAAGAAGGCTTAGTAGCTATCGTTCAAGGACAGCTAAAGATAAACATGAAGGAAGCAGAGCACGCCTCTATCTTCGTTGCTGGCTGGCGGCCGGCTATCGGTTGGATTTGCGGCGCTGGCTTAGGCTGGAACTTCATTATCCAGCCGATCTTCATGTGGCTTATCTTCGTATTCGGTGTAGAAATAGAAGGCGCCCCGAGGTTGGAGATCGCCGGCTTGATAACTCTCTTGGGTGGTATGTTAGGTCTAGGTGGACTGCGTACTTATGAGAAACGGCTTGGAGTTGCCCGAGGCGGTATAGGTAAGAAAAGCAGTTGATCGGGTGAACTTTTAACTAAAATTCATACGGAGAATTGTCATGCCAGTCAAGAGATGTACAAGCAGAGGAAAGCCTGGCTATAAATGGGGCGACAAGGGAAAGTGCTATACAGGACCGGGCGCGAGAGCTAAAGCAGCAAAACAGGGTCGGGCAATAAAAGCTAATTAGGGGAAGTAATATGCCGAGTGGACAAGACGCCCTTAATGCTATGATGCGGCGTTTAGGGCGTAGAACAGAGGCACAGCTGCGGACAGATTGCTTGGACGAGCTGAATGCGCTGATCGACGAGATCGAGAATGGCCCCTTCTTTCCTTTCTTCTTGGAAGCGGAAGATACGTCACTGGTGACAGTTGCATCCGTGCGGACTGTAGCGTTGCCGACAGATTTCGGCTTGGAGATTGAGGAGTCTGCCTTCAGGATTAAGAATGCAGACGGAGACTTCAAATATCCTAATAAGATGAGCAAAGAGGAAATTGATGGGAAGTATCTGAACGCTGACCCTGATTTCCCCACTGCATACGCTATCTTTGGGAATGATATATACTTAGGGCCGACGCCTGATGTCGTCTATACTATGGCGCTTCCCTATTACAAAACGACTGGAGCGCTCGCAGATGACGCTACAAATGACCCTTTGTGGCTCGAGCACGCTTTTAATTGGGTGTGTAATGAAGCTGGCAGCAGCGTGGCCGACCTCGTTATGCAGAATCAGAAGCTCGCGGATAGGTTAATGCTTCGCGCAGCCAAAGCGAAGAAAGCTTTGTGGAAGCAGCACAATGCTCGCGAGCACATTAACAAGAAGTACGTGGTGGAGTGATATGGGACTTGAAACTGCAAGTTTTATCTTCGAGTTAGTTACGACCAACCCTCCTGGCGCTGATGACAAGAGTGAAGGAGACGATCACCTACGCTTGATAAAAAGTGTTCTGAAGTCGCAGTTTCCAAACTTCATCGCAGCAGCTATGAACGCGACCGTAGCGGAGCTTAATCAAAGCGTAGGCTTGACAGATACAATACTCAACCTGTTGCTGTTGAAGCTTGATCTCTCTGAAGTAGTTGCGGGTGTTGGAGATGTACCTAGGAACGCGGAAGGACTTATGACAGATCTTCACGCGGATATCTGGGACGGCGCTAACCTGCTGGTGGCGACGATAGCTCCAACTACGGAAGGGGTGGACGGCGACATCTACTTTGAACGAGAGACTTAATGCCTCAGCCAAGTATATGGTACAAAGTCTCTGGCGTCTGGAAGGTCGTTAAGAGAGTTTATCTTAAAGTAAATGGCGTCTGGAAGGATGTCACCTTTGCTTACTATAAGGTTTCTGGCACCTTCAAGGAAGTCCACGATAATAGAGTACGGACGGATATTACTCTTTCCACGAATCAGGTTGATTACGACCTCTTCGTGGCGGCCGGCAGCCCTACACTTGCAGTACGGGTTTTCTTAACTATCGACGCTGCGGTAGAGCTTACAGCTACAGTAGGCAGTTCCTCGCTGAACGCTCTTGGCTTCCCACTAAACTCAATTATTGATATAACCAATAGTGGGCTTATCAGGGCTGGAGGCGGTTTTGGTGGACAGGGCGGCGGTCTCTCTTCGGGAGCTGCAACGCCGGGCCAAGACGGTCCCCATGCTATCCAAAGCAATCAGAGCATTAAACTTACCAACACTGTCACTGGTGTTATTGAAGGTGGTGGTGGAGGCGGCGGCGGTGGTGGTGCAGGCGATACAGGCGGAGCCGAGCCACTAGACCGTGGAGGAGGCGGAGGTGGAGGCGGCTATCCCAACGGTACAGGTGGTACAGGTGGTCAAGTTCCTGGCCCAGGAGACGGCGCAGACGGCGCAGACGGAACTCTAAGCGGAGGTGGCCTTGGTGGAGCCAATGGTGGAGGTGACGCTGGAGATGGAGGCAATGGCGGTGACGTTGCGACTGCCGGCTTCAATGGAATCAACGGCGGACAAGGACCCGGAGGGTCTGGAGGCGACGCGGGAAAGGCTGTAGGCTTAACCTCAGGAACTACAGATTTGAATAACTCTGGAACGATAACTGGAGTGGTAGACTGATGCCTATTATCGAAATCGCTGCAGGAAATATGGGACTGGTGCGAGACATCCCTGCACATCGACTTCCACCTGAAGTCTTCAGTGATGTGCTAAATATGCGCTTCGTCGATGGCGCAGTTGAACGTATGCTTGGGGATAATCAAGTATATGGGACGCTGTTGGATACACCTGAGTACTTGAAGTCGTTTCCTCCGATAGCTACTCCAGTTTGGCTCTATGGAAACGATACTCGCGTTTATGCTGTACAGGGTGGCACTCATGCCGAGATAACTGATACGGTTACTTTTCCTACTGGCATGGGGGGGCAGAACGATCAGCGGCCGAATATGGGTATCCTCAACGGAATAGGTTACTTCAATAATATCAACGATGTACCTCAGCAGTGGACGCCTATCGCGACCAGCCAAGATTTGGCAGGACTAGCTAATTGGCCCAGCACTTTGCGATGTAACGCTTTACGAAGTTTTAAGAATTTCCTCATCGCAATTAGAACTCAGGATACGGGGGTAGATCAACCTTTCAATATAAGGTGGAGTTCGCCGGCCGTTCCTGGAGCGGTTCCCCCCAGTTGGGATATAGCCGACCCGACGCAAGAAGCTGGTGAACGTGACCTAGCAGATACAGATGACTATGTAGTTGATGGCCTGCACTTAGGCAACGTCTTCATGGTTTACAAAGAACGCTCCACTATAGGTATGGAGTTTATAGGACAGCCAAACATATTTCGGACACCCACCATTTTGGAAGCTGACGGAATCCTGCACAGAGACTGTGCTGCGAACTTCCCCGGAGGTCACTTCGTTGTAACTAAGAACGACATTATAGTGCATACCGGCCAGCGCGGCTCGAGTCAAAGTATTATTAAGTCGCGGCTGAGAAGGTGGCTCTTCAAGCAGATTGATTCGGATAACTTCTTCAATAGCTATGTAGTAACGAACTACCCGAAGCACGAAGTGTGGTTTTGCTTTCCCGAGGCCGGCGACACCTACGCACGGACAGCTTTAGTTTGGAACTGGGATAACCAGACTATAGGAATTCGACAGCTCGACCAGACGAAGTTTGCTGATGCAGGGCCGGTCAACGACGTAGCTGTTTCTCAATCTTGGGACGCAGATACCGAATCTTGGGACTCAGATGTTAGTGCTTGGGGAGGGCAAGAGTTGGAACTGAGTGCCTTCCGGCCGGTACTTTTGCAGGGCGCGCAGTTTCAACAGACCGATGTGACTGATAAGATGGGAACAGCGGCTGCAGATTATACTAGCTTCGTAGAGAGGACAGGACTTGCGATTGCTGGCCGGGACAGGCAAGGAGCACCTATAGTCGATCCCAGTATCGTGAAGTTGATAAGAGGAGTTTATCCGCTAATAGAGGCTCCTTCTGGAACAGTTATTAAAACTCGCTTAGGGATGCAGGATGATTTGAGCGCAGCTATACGATGGCTGCCGGAGAGTAATTTTATTGTAGGACAAGACAGTTTCACAGACGGAATTATTAGCGGCCGGTATGCTGCAGTTCGCTTCAGCACCACTGCTGGTGTCACTTGGAAACTTACAGGATACTCTTTAGATATTGAACCTCTGGGGGCTTTCTAGTGTACGAAGTTACACTTGCACCAACAAAAGACACTCTAGAACTATCGCGAGCTGTCCAGACTGAATTGGCGAAAGTAGGAGAAGTTCTCTCTACCTACACAGAGATTCCTATACCACAAATGCACGTTGAGCCTGCTAAGCCGCGTGAAGGTATGTTGCGATATAGTGATGGAGCCGATTGGAACCCAGTTGGTACAGGAGTTCCAACCTTTGTTGCTTACACTGGAGGTGCTTGGAGAAACCTCCAGTTCGGGAGTAGCGGCGGAGTTACTAGTGTATTCGGCCGGACGGGAGATGTGGTCGCGCTGCAAGCTGATTACGATAGTTTCTTTTTAACACAAGCCGAAGCAGACGCCCTTTATGAACCTATAGATGTTACTATCCTACGACAGGCAGACGTTAAAAACTCTATCGAATTTGATGTAGCAGATCTTCAGCTCGTTGGAGATCTCTCCGCGCCCGGCAACAATCAAGTCTATGGCACAGATGGTGCAGGAGTCAAGGGCTGGAAGTCAGATGTGACTAATCTGGTTACTTCTGTATTTGGCAGAACGGGTGCTGTCGTAGCTCTTCAAGCCGACTATGATGGATTCTTCTTAACACCCACGGAAGGAGATGCTGCATATGCAGCACTTGGTCATGGACACACACTGGCAGATATATCAGACTCGGGAGCGTTAGCTGCCCTGAACACAGTCGGTACTGCAGAAATAGATGACGATGCAGTTACTTACGCTAAGATACAGAACGTCGTAGCAGCAAATCGAATACTGGGTAACGTAGGCATAGCTGGAAGTATAGTAGCGGAGCTAACTGACGCTCAGGTTCGCACTATAATAAACGTGGAGGATGGTGCTGCCGCTGATCAAACTGCCGGAGAGATTGAAGCTATCGTCAGCCACGATAATCTCCAAGGTGTGTCTGTAAATGAGCACTTAGACTGGACGATCGACCTTGGGGCGACAAACCTGCACGCGAACAACTCAGCCAACGGGGTGCTCGCACTCACCGCAGCAGAGGTCACACAGCTTGCCAATATCGGCACAACAGTTATCAGCGCGGCAGACTGGGTAGCAGTTGCAGCGCTTATTGGCGTCAATACCGGCGATCAGACTAGCATCGTAGGCATCACTGGAACCAAGGCTCAGTTCGACACTGCCGTCACGGACGGCAATATAGCCTACGATGGCGGCGCTCACCATGATGCCTTTTCTGACTTCGTAGCTGCAGAGCACATTGATTGGTCAGTTACTGGTGCAGAAGATATACATGTTGACAGATTAAGTTTAGCCGACAGGCTTTCTTTCGGCAGTGTACTGAACGTCGAAGCGAGTTCGGCCGGTATAAGAAAGTTTTATGACTTAAATGATTTCACTGCTCCACTTACTGACGTAAGTAACTATACCAATATTCTTGACTTCCGTGATATCAGTGGAGATATTATGGGGGCTTTCCGTTTTGGGACAGCGGGGCTGCTCGACATTGAGAACGCTATTCGAGGCGGTAATTTTCAACTGAAGCTTCGTAGTGACCTTGGTGGTGTTCGCACTATGATGCTCGTTGACCCGGAAGGCGCAGTTGATCTGCGTTTTACGGGTGCTTCTGTAGCAAAAACACTGGCCGCAGCCAGCGGCGGGCTTGAAGCTAACAACGCTCTTACGGGAGCCGGGTTTGAAAGAGTTTTAACAACAAGTGATATTAGCGCTGCACCTGTAGATAGCGTCTTTGGCAGGACAGGCGCTGTGATTGCTACCATTGGAGATTATGCAGCTATTGCTGAAATCTACACTGTTTTAGAAACTTTTCAAGGGGGTTTAACTGTAGATAATGCTGGCACAACAGACTTCAAAGTTAAGCAGGGAACAGTTGAATATGACACTAGGATTGTAGGTGGTCAACTTCAATTTACTAGTGTCAATGGATCAGGTTGGCGATTTTCTGGTGAGGATGTAAGGATTATAACAGATGCTGCTATAAGGCTTGAAATCTGGAATTCTACTATTGACGACAATATGGCTTTTCGCCATGATGGAACTGATGCTTTCATAGAATTCTTCCAGACCGCTGATTTGCAACTTGGTACTGGCCTTACCGGCGCAGTAAAAGCTTTAGCTCCAATAGATACCCTTGCTTCTGTTGCCGGGGGAGCTGGATTCAATATTCCTACTGGTGTTGCTCCAACTAGCCCAGCGCAAGGAGATATATGGGTTGTTGCTGCTGACATACTTGCTCGCATAAATGGAATTGATGAATCCTTACTTTCTGGCGTATCGAAAATCAATACCCAGAACGCTGCATATACCCTGGTCCTGGGCGACAGAGGAAAGACAATTCGCAAAGCTACCTCTACAGCTTCGATCACTCATACGATTCCGGCAAACTCAGTGGTAGCCTTTCGGGTAGGTGCAATGATTGGATGGCATAACGATGGCACTGTGGATATGATTATTGCTATTAACACTGATATCCTGACCGGAACTGACGCGGTCACTGGCTCAAGAACGCTTGGCCCAAGTGATACGGCGGTTATCCAGAAGGTTGCAGCAACGGAATGGAAATACGCTGCGAGTGATTTATGAGCGACTTGCGAATGTTGCAGGGTATATTGGGAGCAGTGCCGGGCGGATTTGTAGAGTTTTCATTCGCTAGTGTTACTATTCAGTCTTTTGGAGCTGGAGACCAGCAAGCAAGAGTTATTTTTCAGCGTGATGGAACGATTGATAGATTTACGACTGTAGGTGGGCAAGTCCAAATTGGAACATGGTGGACGAACGCTCCTGAGACGGCAATCGGAGATCTGTACGAAGTAGGATATACAAATCTTACTTTAGGTACTTACAACGATGTTGAAGATGCTGTAGAGGATGCCTTCATTCAAATAAGCACTTTACGTCAATGGGGAGTGATTGATACAGCTCCTCCAGGTCCTATAATAGAGGCTCAGGCTACGTTTAGAGTTAGTTTATTAGGGCAATCTACACCAATCGACACTGCAGTTGTATTAGTTAGAGCAGATGAAGAAATTTAACACAGGAGAATAAAGAAATGCCAGTACCAACATCAATTTTAGCACTTAAGATGCTATCGGAGCATTGTACAATTCCATTCTCGGAACTGGACAAGGCTATACAAGTCCGAAGCTTTCTCTCGAGCATCGCTTCTGGTAACATCGTTTGTATTTCAGCGGAGCAAGCAAAGGAATCAGCTGCGCGAGCACAGGAGGTAGCCAAAGGTGGAGACTGTAGCGATACCGACAAGCGGCCAACCGACCAAGGAAATGGAGCTGGGGTTAGTCCCGATTCAGGTGCTGGAAAACGCTTGGCACCAAGCAGCACCACTCCTGCAAAAAGCTCTCGCAAGAGCAGCTGATGGGTTAACGCTCGAGGACGTTTATGCACATCTTTGTCTAGGTGAAATGCAACTGTGGGCCACCTGGGAAAAAGGGAAAGTGGATTGCTTAGCATATATGGTGACGCAGTTCCTGAAGGATCATGGTCAGTATACATTATTAATCAGACTCTTCGCGGGACTTAATAGAGAATTGTGGCTACATTTTCTGCCGCTGGTAGAAGATTGGGCACTTATGGAAGGAGCAACGAAGATAGAAGTTTGGGGCCGAGCCGGTTGGGAAAGAGTACTGGCTCCCCATAATTTCAAGAAAAAACTCGTTGTTCTATCTAAGGAATTAAGACCCAAGAGGATGGACTCATGAGTGGTAAAGATCCTTCGGTAACTCAAGAAACTATATCTAAGTTGCCAGCTTTCCAAGAGGAAGGCTTCCAACAGCTGATAGCTAACGCTTTAAAGCAGTTTGGGGCTCCTGGAGGTCTAGCGGGAGAATTCTTCCCAGGACAGACAGTTGCTGGTTTCGACCCCTTGCAGACAGCTGCCCAAGAGCAATCTGTCGGCTTCGCTAACCAATTTGGAGGCGACTTCACTCAGCAGCTTCTCTCCGGCCTGCAGTTCGGATTGAGTGGCGTTTTGAATCCACTGGAGCAACCTGGGATTCAAGATAGCTTGCAATTCCTGCAGCAGAATGCACTGCAAGGTTTAACTGAGGGCATACTTCCGCAGATTCGCAGTGGAGCTATCGCATCAGGCGGCTTCGGTGGAAGTAGACAGGGGATCGCTGAAGGATTGGCGGCCGGTCGGACACAACAGGGTGTGGCTGGAGCACAGGCTAATTTAATTAATCAAGCCTTCCAAGGAGGCCTCGGCGTGTTCAGCAATACGCTGGGACAGGCCGGAAATATCTTCCGGTCGGCACTAGCACCGCAAAGTATACTGGCTGGCGTAGGCGGCGAAAGGCAGAATATGGAGCAGAACCTCATCAATGCAGCTAGAGAGAGATTTGAGTTTGAGAATCAAATTGCTCCTTTCCAGAGCCTACAGCGGCTGCAAGCTCTGCTCACTAACAACCTTGGTGGAACACAAACTACAACGCAGACCAGTGACCCCGGTGGGAATCCTATTCTGCAGGGCCTTGGAACTGTCATGTCGCTGCTAAGTCTGATCCCATCAGGAGGAGCTACAGCTCCGGCGGTAGCATCTAGCTTCTCTCCAACTAATCCCTTCGGTTTCCTCAACACAGGTGTAGGTTCTGACGTATTCGGAACTGGCATTGGAGGTTAAGATGAATCCTTTTGAAATTGTAGCACGATTGGCGCAGGTAGCGACGAGCGACGACGATCTGCTGGACTTGCTAGCAAACGCAGCGCCTGCTCCTCCAGAAGACTTCGTGCCTCTAGCACCGCCAGCAGCCACTCTCCCACCACAGGGAGTTCCAGCACCTACAGCGGGAGGCTTGCCGGCACCTCCGACTATACCTGCGCTTCCACCATCACAGGGACCATTTGGCCCAGGCCCTGTCGGGGGAAACATTCCTACAAACGTTGGCATTCCTGGCCTGCCGGAGGGTTTAATAAGAGCGCTAGCGAACTTGCCGCAGGGCGGCCCAGGAGGACAACGTGGCTGAGCATGACCAGTTACTACAAACCTTTCCTTTTAATCCAGCTGTACAGCAGCCTTTTCAACCTCTGCCTGCTCTAGGACCTCAAGCAGGAGCACAGCCGGGCGCGGGAACACAACAGCAAACACAGGAACAGCTGTTGACTGGAGCCTCTCCCTTCGCAGCAGCAGCGCTGCAGGATATGGAGCCTCCAAAAGATGCGCCGGAGAAAGCTGCGCGGAGAGGCCTTTGGGCTAAATTCCTGAAAAAGATTCAGACGGACGATGACTTCAAGATGCAACTGAGGATAATTGGTTTATCTTTAGCTAGTACTCCTGACCCAAGCCAAAATGCCTTCGGCCATGTATCGAAGGCACTGCAAGCTGGTCTAGAATTTCAGCTGAGCCAACAGGCACTCGAGCGAGAGAAACAGAAAGAAACTCGAGCCTTTGAGCTGAAGGAGCGTGAGGTTACTACGCAAGAGAAGAGAACAGCTTCTGTTATAGCTCGTGAGCGAGACCAGCGAAGCTTTAACAAAGAAAAACTGAAGATAGAGAAGACTCTTGCGGATGCGCAGTTGATACTTGCTGGACTCAAGGCAAAAGAAATTAAGGGAGGCGGTGCGAAAGGTGTAAACCAAAGGGCTACTGAGAATTTAGCTAAGCACCTGCAAGTGTTTGCTACAGAGCAGGGAACGGACTTGACTGAATCAGAAGCCTTCATAAGGGCTACCAACATGCAGCTTGGAACTTCACAGGAAGCTCAAGTAGCGAGGCTCATCGGAAATGTGGATGCAGATTTCATCGCCCTCATGGAGGAGCCAGATGGAACCAATCCTACGGCCGACGCTCTTCGCAGAGTAGTTGGAAATATAACGCAGGCTCTAGCACCATCTATTCCCACAGCTGACAATGAAGACCTCATCGGCCGCAAGTTTACTCAAGAAAACGGAAGGCAATTTGAAGTTGTCAAAGTTGAAGGCAGCGTAGCTACTGTGCGTTTTATAGCTGACGGAACGACAGGTCAAGTCGAAGTCGTTAATTTGAGGAACTCTATACGTGCCGCATCCCAACCAAACTCCGGTCCAACTTCTCAATAATCCTATAGAGGAGGAAGAAGAAGAGCAGCCAATCGCTGTTGCTGCCCCTATCCCTCTGCCCGGAAATCCTGACGATCTATTGATAGATGCTGGTGGCAAAGATATTGCTCCCAGACAGGCACACTTCGGCCGTCTGCCGGGGAGCCCCTTCACCGGGTTATTCGATATACTTGATAGAGATAGGAGAGTTAACGACGCTATAGTCTCAGCACAAAAGAAATTAGGTAAGAATCTGAAGTCTGCCGGAGCTGCCTTTATGGAAGAAGGTGGGACAAATATGCTGGCCGCGATACCAGAAACTCTAGGTATGACTATCGACATCTTCGGTGACTTTTTGAATTCTATAGACTTCGCACGAAATACAGTTATCGGCGTTGCTCAACAAGAAGCTGGCGACCCACTCACTACTATAGGACGTAGAGCAGAACTTGAGAAGCTAGTACAAGATTTGGAAGAGGGCAGGAAAGTTAAGTTTCTCATTGCTGATCCAGAAGCAGAGTTATTTGGAACGCCTGCTGTGAAGATCATTGACCTAGCAGGGACGAGTGAATCTCTGATAGCAATGGGAGCCAAGATACGTAGGGATATGGCTTTCGATGAAGGCACTATCGTCCCCGGTTTCTGGACGAGAGATCTTCCTGGAGCCTTCGGGCAGTCTGCCAGCTTCGCGGCAACAGCGACCTTATGTGCTCGCTTAGGTATGCAGCCGGGAATGTGCATCGCTGCCCTTGGGTCTATAGTAGGCGGCAGCGAAGGTGCACGTGAAGCAGCAGCCTACGGCGCGACTGATGAGCAAATCAAGACATCCTTCTTATCCAATGCTGCCTTCGGCATCTCGGAAGCTATGCCTGCTATGCGTATTGTCGAGAGGTTGGATGATGCTACTGGAGGTTGGGTTACACGATCCTTACGAAGGATTCCCCTGAAATCGTCGGAGCCTGTATTGAAAGCTGCGACACGAGGCTTTTTTGAAGAGGCAATACAAGAATTAGGACAAGCTTGGGGCGCTAACATAACTGCCAGTGACATAGCTGGTTTCGATCCCGACCGCCCTATGGGGGAGAATCTGCTTGATGCTGCTCGAATAGGGGGTAGCGCCGGATTTCTCCTTAATGCTCTAGCAGTGAGTTTCGGTTTGAAGATAGGAAGAATCCGCCTACGAGAATTTGAGCTGCAAAGAAAAATCCTTGAGCGACTAGAGGAAATTGACCCTAACAATCCTGCCAATGTAGCAGGAGTGGCGTCGTTGCTTGGAGCCACACCAGAAGAGAACGTTGAGTTTCTCAAGTTGATGGAAGCTGCTGGAGAAGCAAATGAGAAGTTGAAAGGTTACTCCCGTCGAACCGTCGAAAGCCTGACAGGATACTTTGAGAACTTAGTAGATGATAGCACTATGTCTTTCCAAGCAAGGACGCTGGCTATGCAAGCTTTAGCGGATATAGCTGATCCAACAGCTACCTTGACGATACCGGCGGAGTCTAGGAACAGAACATCCAGACTTGCGCAGAGTAATGGTCTACCCGCTGTAATAGAGGTACTTAATTTGGTGCCTATGGGAGCTGAGACTGGCTTCCAACCCGGTGTTACAGCTGGTCAAGCATTAGGAAGTTCTAAAGCCTTGTTTGTAGCAGCTGATACTGGAAACCTACATGCCGTAGCATCAGCCGAAAATATACTGCAAAGTCTCCTTACTCAGCGTGACGAAGGGATTATGCATGTTGAAGGGATAAATATAGATGCTGTTGTAACGGCCGCAGAAAAATCACTGGACAGGAGAAAACAAGTACTAGAGATAGAATTAGATCTTCGACGTACAGTGCAAGCTTTCCTAAATGATCTGCAGAAGAACGTTTTTCCTGATATAAAGGTGTTAGGACTTGATACTGCTACAAGCGAAATGTTTGTACTCACAGGTATCACTGGTCGTGACCTAGGTTCGGGCACCGTTGGGTTGTCTGCCGCTTTCAAGGACGTGCAGATTCTCGCCTTCAGTCTAAGGAGGATGCAAAATTTCCTAGAAGTTGACTCTAACGGCAAACGTGTTTTGTCAGAGAAAGGAAAGACAGAGTTCTTCGAGACACTTATGCACGAAGCTGGTCACGCTATATTCCAGCAGCTTATTCTTAAAGCTCCCAAAGAGACGCGGCAAGCTATTAGACTTGAGTACGAAGCTTGGAGAGTTCGCTTAGCGGAGGGGACTGGCGTTGATTGGGCTGCTGGAGTTACTACTGCACGCGCAACTCGTTTCGATGAAGTTTCTCAATCTATGGGAAGTGTATTAGATGCAAGCTCTGAAGATATGGTATATCTAACTAGTTTCGCTGAGTGGCAAGCAGAAACAGTAGCTAAACACGCTGCCTTTCAGGAGATTCGGAACCCTATAGTTAAAGACTATTTCGAAGAAGTTAGACAGAAGATGGAAGAAGCTTATGAAAAGGCCTTCGATCCGTCGCTTAAAGGTATAGGGCTAGAACGACCGCCGACCACAGAAGCTTGGATTGAATCCTTACCAGCGCGGAGTGCCTACCAGAAGAAGCTTCAAGATATAAAAACATCTGGTCAGACTGTCGATAGACTCACAGCGTGGAAGAAACTAACTGGCTTCGAAGGAAACCCAGAGCTAAATGACACGCTGGATACCTTCAATAGATTCCTAGACGTAACCTTGAACATCATACAGGTCGCTCGACTTAATGAGCACATAACTGGCCTCCAAGAATATGTCGATACTCTGAGACAATGGAGTGCTTTCAAGAACAACAGAATTGCTGTCGCGCAGGAACGTGTGAAACAGTGGCGGCGGCTCGGCAAGAATGATGCACGTAGGCTGGCAAAGTTTTTGTATGAGGAGACTTTAAGTGAAGAGTTTATCATACCTCCTAATTTAACGGTAGAGCTAGATGAAAACGGCAAGCTGCTGCTAACCGGCTTAACCGAGGAACAAAAGCAGAAGATTCGCGAGGCTGGTCTCAACGAGGAGACATTGAAGCTCGCTGTCAATATCAAGGAAGACTTCGCAGTCTTCTTAGAGGAAATGGAATCTGTGCTGGTCGCAGAGATTAAAAACAGCGCGCTCTCAGATATTGAGAAAACAAAACAGCTGGCTGTAGTCGCGGCCGACTTTACTGAGATGCGCAGCAAGCCCTTCTTTCCTCTAGAACGCTTCGGCAAGTTCGCCATAGTAGTAAGAGATGAGAATCAAAAAGTTGTAGAGTTCATTACAAGAGATACTCGCAGGGCACGAAGGAAAGAGCTGAAGAGTATGCAGCGAATCTACGGTGATAAGACTAAATTCACTATAGCGGAGTCTCGCTTGAGTGACACCGAAGCTGCCGTACAGATGCTGCCAATCCCTCTTATTCGTAGCTTGAAGGACAGATTAAACCTAACGCCAGAGCAGAGGACTGAACTTGACGAGCTGATTATTAAAGTATCTCCGGTGCAAGGCTTCCGCCGCCACTTCCTGCGTAGGCAAGGTACGCCCGGCTTTTCTATGGATGCCATGCGAAGCTACGCTAATTATTTCTTTTTGGGTAGCAGCCACTTAGCTCGCGTTAAGTACAATGCTGACCTGCAGCGAAACATCAAAGATGTGGAGGATACTGTCCAAGCTATCACTAAGATAGACGGCGGAAATGCTGACAAACGACAGCAGATCGTAGATCATATGAAGGAACATTTTGACTATGTTATGAATCCTAAGAACGAATATCAAGCTATCCGCGCTCTGGGATTCATTTGGTTTTTAGGATTTAATGTGAAGGCAGCCGTGCTGAATACTACACAGGTGCCGCTTGTTGCGCTTCCAAGATTGGCGGCGGAGTTTGGTGACATAGAAGCGCTCAAGGCTTTAACTAAAGCTGGCCGCGACGCTGTGCGCTATTGGACTAATCCAGAATTGCTTTCTTCTGAGGAACTGCAGCTGCTGGCAAGAGGAAAGGAAGAAGGCTGGCTGGACGAATCACTGGCCGCGTCGCTGGCTGCTGTCGCACAGGAAGATATACTGGAAAGGGCATTACCTGTTGGAGGTACGCGGCTCGGCTTCTTGAAGATAAGTCAAGCGTCGGCGTGGCTTTTCCATAATGCAGAGAAGCTGAATAGGAACATTACAGCACTAGCTGCCTATAGACTCTCGAGGAAGAATGGGAAAGGCATAGAGCCTTCTTTCCAATTCGCTCGCAGAGCTGTAGACGATACACAGTTTGAATACTCTAAATGGAACAGACCTAAAATGTTCCGAGGCGGTAAAGGAGTTGTATTCCTGTTTCTCAACTACGTTCAAAACGCACTGTTTTTTGCTGCAGGGGGCGCGCCCGGAGCCCTGCGCTTTTGGTATATGATGCTGCTGATGGGAGGTTTACAGGGACTACCGTTTGCAGAGGATTTACTAGACGTGGTAGATTTCTTAGGAACTAAGCTGCGGCGACAGCTTGGATGGAAGAACCCTAAGCTGCAAAGTAGAGTTTTGCTGCGAGAATATATTAAAGAGATGATGGATAATCCAGATCTACTGCTGCACGGTATATCACACCAGAGTTTTGGTATGGCTGCGGTCGGTCAGCTGACAGGATTGCCTATCCCTTCTATAGATATGAGTGCCAGTATAGGTTTAGGGAACCTACTGCCAACGGAATTTCTTGTTAATGAAGGCAGCTTCGACAGAGCTTTCGTGCGCACTACGATGCGAGCCTCGGGAGCTGTCGGGTCGGGGGTTCTACGAATGATGCAAGGTGTCCGTAACGACGACCCAGATCTGTGGAAGCGCAGCGAAAAGTTCATGCCAGCTTTTTTGGCTAACGTCAATAAGGCGGCACGTTTCGCAGCACAAGGTGAGGAGAGAACTCGGAGGGGAGAGATTGTTGCTGAGTTTGACATACTTGATCCTCTTGATAGACTGGAGCTTATTGGACAAGCCCTCAGCTTCACTCCTACACGCCGCTCTAAAGGGTGGGAGAGGATAATTGCCAAGCGGGAACTTATCGAGTATTACAATGGGCAGCGGAAAGTTTTATTCGCTGCATATAACTGGGCGCATGAGACAAAGGATAAAGAAGCTATCTCAGATGTGTGGAAGGAAGTAAGAAAATATAACAATCAAGTACCCTTCGGTGAGATGAAGATTTCTGCTAAGGCGCTTGGACAGTCCTTGAAAGCCAAGATAAAGAGTCGCGCTTTAGCAGAGAGGAACATCGAGATGCAACGAATCAATCGGCGTCTGGGTCAAAGCGTGGAAGAGGTCTTCGAAGAAAAAGTCCCTCCAAGCAATTAAGACAAGGCACACATTTCTGCAGCATCATTCTTCTGCGCCAGAACTGTATGGTGGTCCTGTGAACGCCGAGGTGTTCTGCAAGCAAGCCCGTTCTGACTTTATTGTTTGCCTGCAGCATACTGTAGATGCAGCAGTAGTCGCAGGCTTCAGCCAGTTCCTGCATTAGGTTCTGCAACCGGAGCCTCCTGTATATAGCTTGGAGTAGTTATGTATTGATCGTCTTTGAACTGACGAACAATTAAAAAGCCTCCTTGTAGTCCTGCTATTATTGCCGCTTCAAAGCTTGTATAGCTCATCGTCTTGAACACGAGCTTGTACAATTCTGTGCGGGAGATTGACTTGTGGATACGGACGAGATTAACTAAGTCTTGTGCGTAGCGAGTGTCTTCCGTTTCTCCTATCAATGCAAAGACCTTCGGCATATCCGCCTCGAGTGCGCTTATGATTTTAGCTGCGGCCTCGAGTTCGTCACGGAGGATGACGCGTTCATCCTTGCGAGCGGCAGAGATAACTATGCTAAGTTTGTGCATGTGGGTTTGCTTTCGAGCTAAGTAGCCGGCGAACTTTGGGTTGTCGAGGAGGCCCGGCGCTCGGTTATTGTGCTCTTCGTACCACTGCTCTCCATAAGTGATAGCATCGGGATGCAATACGTACTCCCCGTTTATAAGAGAAATGACTTCCAAGTCCCGAGCGAGCCGATTTCCTTCTTCTTTGAAATTTTTGGGCACCGCCAGCCCAGGATACGTGACGAGACGCCTCTTGCGCTCTCCATAAACAAAGACGCAACGGGACGTAAAGCCGCCACCTATCATGTACTCGGGAAAGTTTCCAGCGAGCCAAGCTGGTGTTGTACAGGCGATTAAGTTTATCCACGGATTCTCTATCTTGTCGGAGCCCTGGGTTTTTGTTCGTTTCTCCCAGACACCAAGTTTTCCATCCCACAAGTCCACTAGAACGTCGATCATTTCTCGGTCTTTGGGGTTCAAAAAAGAACCAAACTCCGAAGAAGCGATTGTTAGACAACTCATAGGAAAATATGAGCCATCCTCCTGTAAAATACCTTCGGTGGACTCCGCTAATGCGGTAGTGAGTGCCTGCCACGTTACTGCATCTGGCCCAAATTTGATGCCTCCAATTTGTTTCAACAGGGCCATCCCTATCGAGGCAGTCGTAGATTTGTTCACAATACCTGGTGGAGCTACTAAGATTATATAGAAGTTCGGCGTCCATTGGAAGTATCCTTGGTCGATGAAGACCTTGCGTTGAAGCGCGCCGGCTATGGTAGACACAGCAGTCCAGAAGTGAAATTTATCGGGAGCTTCGCTGTGACTTGAATAGTCCATGTAGGCACGAAGCCAATCTTTGTAGAGCCTGGCCACGACTCTATCTCGGGTGAATTATTGGTGGAAATTCATACGAGTTATTTAATCGGGCCAGCTTACTTTCTGTATATCTCCCCAAGACTTGGAGCTGAGAGATAAACCAGCTTGGAAAACAAGGGGATCGTCGTAAGGTACAACGACTCGGCAACATTTCTTTAGTTCCTTTAAAGTATCCGGGTGGCCAGTGTGGTACTGACCAACCACGGAGTCATGAACCTGCAATAGTACTTCTGCATGTAGTTTTCGATTGTTCCAGATGTTTACTATAATTTTGTTAGTTGCAATAGCTACTGTAGACTGCGGTATCCAAGCTATTGCTTCTTTCAAAAGGTTCTCGATACGGTCGAAGTAGAATCTTCGGAATCCGTAACGGTTCTCTACATAACGTCGAGTCATTATTTGATTTAGTATTTCTTCGTGCCACTCCTTTATCTTTGGATGGGCCGCAAACCAGCGGTCGATGAAGTCTTCCGCCTCTTGCCGGGAGATTCTCAGGGTTTTAGACAGCTGGAAAGCTGTTACAACGTAGTTAATAGCGTGAACTCCAACCTTAACCTTGTCACGGTTATGCTTCGTGACGGGGCCAGAGAACATTAGCTTACAGTTCTCGTCGTGAACATCTACACTCTTGTCGCGGAAGATGTCCATGAGTTCTTTATCGTCTGCCTCCCATGCAACTACCTGCAAGTCAGCTTGTGGTAGGTCAACGTCAAACATGACGCAGCCGGGGTCCGGGATAAAGATCTTCCTCAAGTTGGGAATGTCTAGCTGGATGTCTTCTCCCTTATCACCTATGGTTATATTTTGTAGGTTAGTTCCAAAGCCGAAAGCATCCTTTGCTGAAGCGAAACGGTAGGTTTCAGTGCCACATATTTTCATGGTGCAGCGAACTCTGCCGTCGGCATCTAGCTTGGAGTTGATGAAGCCAAGAGCTTGGCCCAGTTTGCGAGCCTCGATTACAGCGTAGGTTACTGGAGAAAGAAGAATGTTATCCTTGGCAATCTCCATTAGAGCATCTTCATCCAAGGTGGTCTTCTTTGTTTTGTAGTTGTAAATGCGGCGATGCTGGAAATCTTCATAGAATAACTTGGTGAGCTGCTTGGGGGAGCGCGGGTTGACTGGGTGGCCGATCAATCGACCTAATCTGTTTTCCCGTTCGGCTACTTCATCCATTAAGGACATCATGAGGTCGGTACGGACTTTGCTATCTGAAAGGATGCCGCGCAGCATCATGTGGAGCGTCGGCATCCAGAGATTCATCATAAACTCGAGCGGCTCTTCTAAGCCTAAAGTTTCTACCAGCTCCTCTAGCTCGTAGCTGCATTCCAAGGTGACGCAACAGTCCTTACAGTTGTAAGCCCAAAGGTCGTCTTCGCTGTGTATTCTAGGGTTCCATTCTTTACCTTCATCTTTCCAATAGATATGATTCTTTAAGTAGAGAGATGAGATAAAGTCTAAGCCTTTAAGCAGGCCGGCCCAGCAAACGTGCTGCATTATCATCGTGTCAAATGCTGGCTCCGGTATAAAGCCCCAATGCTTGCCAATATACTGTACATCGTAATGCCAGTTTTGTCCGGCCAGCTCAACTGCAGGGTGGAGGAGCAGTAGTCGTAAAGCAAGAACGATTTCGAGCTCTTCCTCCAAAGTCCAATAGCCTTCATCACTCTCCAAGCACATGAATGGGATACATATAGCTTCAAGGCTGCTCCATGCGATACCAATGCAAGCAATATGTCCTCGTCGAGTTTCGATATCTCCGCCGAGTCGAAATGTATCTCCGTCGCGCTCAGCTTCTTCTGCAAGCGTAAAAAGCTGGAGGAGGGTCCCCATCGCAGCTTTGAAGGTCGGACGGAGGACGAACTTGTAGTCGGGATATCGTATTTCTGGATAAAGACTCTCGCGGCGAGCGCGTCGTAGGTCGTGGACTGCAAGATATCTCCAAGCCCATACACGAAGGATGGCGGCAGGGTGGTAAGTTGGGATAACTTTAAAGGTATTCCCATTGATTCGCAGGGAAGGGATACTGGAACCTCTCCACTTAGTAATACCTTCATGGCCACAGATTGCCCAGAGAGGTGTCGCTCCAAAAGCGATGATAACGTTTGGCTTAACCTTGTCGATTTCTTCGTAGAGCTCTTGCATTCCTTCAAATACTTTTTCATTAGGATGTCTTCCAAGGATCATAGTGATGTGCTTAGCGGCGGCGACTGTTTTGTTGTAGAACCACTGCTCCATCTTGTTGCCCGGCGGCTGATACTTGCAAACGTTTGTGATGTAGCAATCTGCCCGAGCGATGCCTGCCTCGTGAAGCATCTTGGTCATTTCAATCCCCGAGGCTCCGACAAAGGGCCGCCCTTCTTCGACTTCCGTCTTGCCTGGAGCCTCACCTACTACCATCACTCTGGCAGGGGCCGGCCCGTAACCGGGGACTTTAGTCATGGTATTTCCTGTTGGGCAGTCGGTAGCCTTTTTGCCGTATCCAACGAAACGTCAAGCTGTCTATCTTGCGGCTGGACACTATTCCCCTTTTCTGGAAGTGTTGGCGCATGGCTCGATAAAAAGCAGACCTGTCTGGTTTATTCCATTGCCAACCTATCGGCATCCTCTCGTCCTCCCTCAGTCATGGTGTTTCCTGCTGTTGCTCTTGTAGGGTCGCCAAAGCATCCAGCAATTCTTGGTCGTCTGGGAAAACGATATTGTCTCGGTATAATTGCGGACTTATTTTCTTTGCAGCCTTAACCACCTTCTCCATCGCTTCTATTCGGTTTTGTAACTGCGCTTTATCGGCGTCCAGATTCATTGCTTCATTGGCATGTATGCGACATTTTTCCAGCAGCCGTTCATTCTCAGCCAGCATTTCTCGCATGGTTGCTGCTGCTAATACTGCATCTATAGCTATACATTTTTCAGCGTGAGCCGGTGCTACATCACAGTGGTTACAATAACTACAACAATATTGTGGCTCGGTCGATAAATCATTATGAGTTGGGTAGCAGGCTTCTTCATAAATTATCTCTAAAGCCTTAATATGCACCTCTACCTTTTCTTTGTCCATCCTATATCTCCCTCAATTATGGTGCTTTCCACTTATCGTGGTCAGAAGTTGGCTGAACCCAGTTGTTGTTGAACTGCCATTTACGGGCACTATCCTGCATAGCACATGACGAAGGCGGCAACCACATGGAGCACAAATTCAGTAGCCTGCGCATCAGCCAATACTTAAAATCTTCAATCATGTTCTTCTCCTTTCTCGTCAGTCAAATGAACTTTTAAGTTCACCGGCTTGAGACACCCATGTTTCGTTTTGCAGAATCCCCCAATCTTCGCCGTCTGCTGGATTACACCAAGGGCAAGGAGTATCTTTCGCCGCTTGTTTGTTACTTAGGTCGTTCACTAGATACGGGAGGCCGCATTCCTCACACCACACCCACAGGCTGATATACGACTTACTCATACGTCTCTCCTTTCTTGTCAGTCATTGGTTTGCTCAGTATAATGACGCTCAAGCCGCTCTAAAGCATGCGAAATACCAGCTCTTGAGACAGTCAAATCAGGAACGTAAAACAGCACAACCGCTTGTTGAGCTTGATCGAAATTGTCGTAAGCCCCTGAGCTAATTGCCGTAAATATCATTTCTGAATCTGACGTTTGTTGTGCATAAGTTTCGTTACTCATCTCATATCTCCCTCAGTCATTGGTGGCGACCAGATACTTGCTCACGGGATGAAATTGTAAATCCACACTGTTCCGCAATCTCGAAACGTTGTGATGCTAAGGTGTGATCTTCCTCAAGTTCTATTCTGTCTAGAAGAGTTAATAGCATAGTAAATGCCGCAGCTTTTCGCGCCTCGTCAGTCATTAGAGTTTCTACTTCTTGAGGCTCGGCCTCTTTGTCAATCAAAGCTTGCAGCGCGTCGGCTGCTTCTTGACAGCCAAACTTTGCCCAGAGGTTCGCCTGCTCTCGCATCCAGTCCCAGATTACTTTCTCTTTCATATTAGATCTTTCTTCGTTGCGAACCATACAGGAATTTCAATTTCTATGTCGTCACCTTCTTGAAAGGCTTCATCAGAGTAATCGCTGATTAGAGACTTGGGAATCCATACGTCCTCTGATAAGCCTGCGTCTATCAGCAGAGATAGATCTCTGTCTTGAATGACCTCACAGCTAATTAGAATGACTTCTTCTTTCATAATCCTCTCCTATGTGCTTCTGCTTGAAGCTTGAATAAACCGAAGTGCGTCCACATCTCCTGTGGATCTTCGACTATGAGTCGTGCCTGATACCACGGCCACTTATGACGACTACAGAAGCGAACGAAGAAAACTCCTTCTGGCAACCTGCGAACTTTACCAATGAAATAAGCATCTTCCCAATTAGCTTTCTTCTTCATTGGTTATGGTCGTCTTTATCAGTTGGGGCTGGCCCTATATATGGAATCGGGGCTGGCCTACACCAAGTGTAGATGTTCCGGTCCTTCGAAACTCTTACTCGCATCTCCTTAATGCAGTCGGAATATGTATCCTTCAGCATTATAGGGTCACACTTTATTAAGTTTGCCTCAATCCAGCAAACTAATAGCATCCACTCCATGATTCCCTTACTCTCTTAAATTGATGGAACCTCTACAATTCCGCGAGGGAAATACTTTAAGTCCATTGTATCATCGTCATACTGAAAAGACCACTTAGGTCCTATAGCATCGAAGACCTTTTGTCTAGCTTCATTGTAACCCTCGGCGGTCACCTTAAGTAGTACGTCAGCGTCCAACGTAACACCGTCTATTCTGTGAGTGTGGTCCTGCCCAAACGAGAAGTAGTAAGTTTTCATAGTAGTTTCCTCCTTCATAATTCATTCATCCCTCAGTACCTCAACGGCCCTCTCTAAAATCCCTGCTGCGCGTATAGGGTCGTCCTCTCCTTCAACCGAAACCTGCCAATGTACCATACCAGTGTTACCATCTTTGACGCCAGTAACATAAGCTACAATAGAGTAATCAGGAGCCTCATGGAGCTTCTCCAGTCTGCGCTGTGTAAATGATTTATCCTTCATAATTCATTTATCCTCTGTACACATAGGTTGAAGTATTCCTGCGAGGTCTCCGCGCCGTAGGCTATGCAACCCTGCCGGTCGGCCGCCTCGAATATAGTTCCACTACCTGCGCAGGGGTCATATATGAGAGAGCCGGGCGGGAAGCTACGGATGATGAGGTCCTCGTAGAGTTCGACCGGCTTCTGTGCTTGATGTATCTTGTGTGCGACGGAAGGTATGTGGATTACATCGTTGAAAACTTTGAAAAGCTCATGCTCCTCGCAGTAGGCATAAAAAATACATTCGTAAGTGCGACGGGGGCCGTGCAGATGATCTGGAATTATACCATTTCCTTTGTCCCATATGATAGGATACGGCCAGACATTCCAGTCATTTGCTTGAAATATCCTGTACATTCCCCAGAAATGCTTGTAATCATGGAAGATATAGACAGCACCAGTAGGACTGAACTTGTCTCTGTTCTCGGCTATTCCATCTGCGATAGATGTAAAGGCTTCCAGAGTATCGTGGTATTTATGCTTGTCGTGGAGAGTGCCTCCTTGACTTCCGAAACTGTCTGCACCAACTCCGTATGGAGGATCGGCAATGATTCCAGTAAGAGCGCCGTCATTAAGGCGTCCGAGTATTTCAATCCCGTCAGAAGGAAACACTCTGTGAGGAGAGCTACTAACTTCTTCCGCCGATAAACCTGCCTGAGCCGCACGGAACTCAGAACGGAGCTTCTTCCTGATGATAGCTTCAGCTTCTTTTGTCGATTTGGCTTTGCGCACGTCAGGGTCATTACTGTGCTCGCTAATAAGAATAGCTCTCGCAACCTCTGTTTCATCATGGGACGATGCTTGACGGCCTTCGAGTTTAGCAAACTCTCTCGCTGTGTCCTTCTTTGCCCAGCCGTCCATCTGACTGGAGTGTGTTCGCTCTCCATGTTCATCAATCCTTAATTTGTGGAGCTTAGCTATCGCGTCGGCTCGTTCGATAGGAGTTAAGTCGGTACGGCGGATATTCTCTTCAAGTTCTATCTCGAAGCGCTCAACGGGAGTGAGATCTCTGAGCAGTGTAGCAGGAATGTGGCCGGGGCCTATCATATTCCGCCCATGATAATAGTTTCTCTTTATCTGAGTTACAGCGAGGACTCTACGCTGACCGGCTACTAAAGTAACTCCGTCGTCGGCAACTACAATAGGATGAATGAGGCCGAGCCGCTCAATCGAAACTTGAAGCTCATCTATATCCTCTCGGAGGAACTCCTTACGTTGGCGGCCTTTAGGTATGATGATGTTTGAGATTCTCATTGAGACTCCAAAGGTGGAGGGAACAAGGGTGACTGCCGGGATCGACTAATGCAGCAGCCTTGGGACACCCCCCTTGTTCCCCCCGTTTAGCTTAGATTCCAGTGACCTTCTTGATATCTTCGTAGATATCTTCGCCGTCGATGCGCTGTCCTACCTGGACGCGCACCATGACACCACTTAGCATCCCCGGTGACCAAGCTTGCCCTTCAGCATTCTGGCCAGCGGCTTCCCGTAATCTTCCGAGCCGCACGTTCTTGCCTTTCCCGAAGTCAAGGCCGCCGCGTTCGGTAGTGTCGAGGAAGATGGACTGTCGAATAGCGAGAGGGTCTCGGCCGGTCAACGTCTTCTGCTCAGCGTCGTCGATGTTGTAGATCACATCGAGAACGATTGCCTTCTGGCCAACCCTCTCTCCCTTACCGATAGTCACCTCGCGAGCCTCGACCTTGCTGATTTGCGCAGCGTAGTCTTTGGCTTCGACAGGAATTCTTACAGTCGCAGTGCTTTCCTGGTACTGGGTTTGAACGAATTCTTGTGGACTAAACATTTACTTTTCCTCCAGTTGTATCAGTTGTTGTGTAAAAATAGACACAGGTTGGTAACCTGTATCCGCTGCCATATTAGTGGGCTCCATTACAGAGGTTACACTAATTCTTCTTCTACTCTTTCGAGTAGGTAAAGTCTTTCGCGCTCGCTGCCAGCAGTGGTGATGCTGGACGTAAGCAGCAGTTGCTTGTAAACTGTGTAGCTTGGCGAACATATTAGTGTAGGCAGTGTCACTGAGGTTGAAGCTTCCTATTAATCCCTCTATCTGCCTGCCTCTTCGCACGAGGAAATACTTAGAGTGAAAGCTAGATAAATACTTCCAGCTTATACCTTTGTATACTTTTATCTCTCGCTGGAACTTCGCACAGTCTTCTGGTTGCCTGTGGTTGTAGCCAACGATGATTTGCTTGGGGCACTTGATGCAATCGTTAAGATGGGTAAGGAATAATACTAAAGGTGAAGAGTCGTATGCTGTCCATATACCGTAAGTGCCGATGTAAATTCGGTCGGCACCCTTAGCCAGCTCTGCACACTTTAGTAAATATCCTTCCCACGGGCTAGGCGGTCTCATGAGAAGCTTCGCTAGCAACTGTCTCGCCCAGTTTAATCTCTGCTGGAGCGATTATGCCGCCGCGATTTTTCCAGGTGTCAATCAATGGTACAAAGCTGCAGGGCAAATCGGAGCGGATAGGTACATTGCGCCCCTTCACCTCGATGTTGTATCCGTCAGTGCTCCACTCGAAGCTGCCTTTTGCTTGCTTGGTTTGGATAACGTCGCTGAAATAAATAGGGATAATCGGTGCGAGCTTCTTGCCGAGAGTGCTGATCATGAGTTGAACTCCACCAGTAATCTCGTCCGGCTCCCGCTCAATGTGACCAGTCATAACGAGGGTGCAGTAAGTCTGTGTGGTGAGGGTGTCAAGAAAGCGCTTCAATGTGTTTTGCGCTATCTGCCATTCGCCCAT
>VRUF01000001.1:27556-44298 GCA_019456245.1 Planctomycetota bacterium
GACTTCACAGGCTTGCCGCCTACGGTGAGGTTCATCACCATAGTATTTAAGCCTGTTAAGCTGTCAATGACGAGGGCTCTGTCTGTACCCCACTGTCCTACGTCACCGAACTCTTTTCCACAGCGAGAGCATTTGTAGTTGTTGCAGAGATTGAGTACCTCGAGGTACTGTGTATATTTCTGCCGGTCGGAGTCTATCATGTTGGTGATGGCAGCGAAATCCAGTTGATTGACCAACCGAGCGTTACGCTCCAAGATGAGCCACCCGCTAGTCATGGGGGCTATGTAGTTCCAGTGTAGGTCAGGGCACTTGCAGTCCTCAAGGACTTCCATTCCCGGCTCGGTGAAGATAACGAAGGGTGTTATCCCTGCAGGTATGAGGGTTCTGATTGCGTGAGTCTTGCCTGTTCCGGAGCCTCCCATAAGGAGAACTTTTGGACCTGGAATCGGTGATTTCATAATTTTACTCCTTTAATTTCTCGGTGGAGAATCTCTTAACCAGCAGGTGATAGCCGGCGGCCGGTGGCCGATAGCTTGAAAGCTATGTTAAACATTCTTTGCCTCCAGTGATGAGGGCAATGTCGTAATCGCTTTCGCTCCAACGTGACATCATAGTGATTTCGTGAGCGAGGACTGCCGTTGGAATTTCCAGTCGGCCTTCATCGTAATCTATGAGATCGCTATACTTCATTAAGTATGCAGCTCCGTGGTCAGGGCAAGCCCGACGAACAGGCATGAACTGGCAGCCTTCGATAAGTATTTTGCCCCATGCCTCACCGCAAATAGGGCAGACGTAAATGGTGCCGGTCGGTTGTGCTTCCTCTCCCTGGACGAGAATGTAAGGTCGTTCACAGCGAGCTATGAACTGCCCGCGAAGGTGATAACGTTGGATATAACTAGGCATGAAAAGCTCGCTCGGGGGGCAGTATTGCTTGCTCGTCTTCTTCAGGATTCTTCTTCAAGGGGTCCCAGTCTCTGACGCGATAGTATTGGTCAATCCACTTGTCTGGATTTCCACTTTCGCAAAGGGTCATGAAGGGACACTCGCCGTATTGATTGCAGGCCTCGTCGAGGTTGAAGCTCCATTTATCCTGCTTGTAATCCTGTATCATGTTCTTGACATCAGTTTGGAGCTGAAGTAGCCAGCGCGATATCATCCACTCGGGACGTTGGCAGAGAACTTGAGCGTGACCAAACTTTGTCTTGAGGATAGAGATTCCTCGAATAATTGCGCCAGCGACAGGAATTCCGTATTGCTGAGCTGCCCAACAATATCCTGTAAGCTGACTTCGAAGCTTCCACTGATTTGGCCAGCTGGGGCCAAGGCTTGTAGTTGTCTTCTCGTCAACAACATAGAGATTTGCACAGAATTCTCCTATCATGTCGAACCTTCCTGCATACGGTATAGGCAAGCCGGTGTCAGGGTGGATACATCCTGGAATAGGAAGAGCGAATGTCCATTCGATTGCTGGTTCACCGTCGGCTCCGCGATAGGGCTGCATGGGATCAGTCTTCATAGGGTATTCTTCGAAATAATCTACGAGGGCTTGCACCATGCGCAAGGGGTTTTTGTTTATCTTTTCTGGGCACTCATGGTTTCCATAAGCGATCCATAAAGCCTCAATCCCTTTGTTGAGTGCATCGTCGGCCGGCAGCCCTTTGCCATAGTATGCCTTGCGAGTTACCTCGAGTCCACGGGCGTAAGCTCCACCGGCAACTAAGTGTGTAGATAGTTCTTTCAAGGCGAGTTTCTGGATAGTGCTGCGAAAGAACTTCTGAGGGCAAGAGACGTAATCTCTCCTACTGGTCGCATCAATTATCTTTGGGAAGGCTGGTTGTATTAGCATCTTCGCTCTCCTCCTTCTTGCTGTCGAACAGAGTAAAGGGGTCGAGAATCTTCTTGGGTGCTTTAGGTTTAGCACCGACGCTGGCGTTTCGTCGGTCGGCCCGAAGGATGTTGAGAGCTTCCTTCAGCTCTTCCTCATCTATCCCTGCATGAGGAGGTCGGCCGGCCGCTTGATTTTCAAGCATTCTCTTCCTCAGATCATTGAGTTTTTGGGCTTCGTGTACTTCCATAGTTATGTCTCTCTGGGTGGATTTTCTAGAATACCATATACTGGCTCTAATGTCAACTAGTATTTTCTAGATCACAGTTGATAACAGCTTTAACCCACGTAGCTTCTCTGTTGAAAACATGAACTTCCCCTTCGGGTATGAAGGGATCGCTCACTATAGTTATGGGTATATCAGGGGCTTGAAGGTCGCGCCGAATGAGGCCTTCGATATATTTGGATAAGGCTCCATGCGGCTTTTTACCTAAGCCGGGGTCGGTGAGTTTCTTCTCCATTTTTTCAAGAAGAGACTTAGGGATTTGCACATTCCGCTGAATACGCGGGTCAGTGTAAGGCTTGCGACCTCTGGTCATTAGGTACTCCTTCCTTATGTGCCCGTTTTTAATATACAGAACGGGCCCAAAACTGTACTTGCTCGCCAAGCAAGAAGGGAGGGGCCGACCGCCCGGAGGCGGGTTTCAGCTTACTTCCGTGTATCTCATGTACTTGCTTCTAAGCACCATTGTCGAAATGGCCGGCCCCACTTGCTCCTTTGTGTAGCCGGTTCTTTTCATGATCTCCTCAACGAGTGCAGTCCGTGAGATATTGCCTTTCTTGTTTTTATTGGCCGCGTGTTGCTCAATGGCCCTCTTAGCTGCAACGTATACTCTGGCCGTCAGGGAGTCTGGCACCTGGAACTTTGCGTGCTTGCTAGTAAGTAGTACACCTAGGCCGTGTGATCTTGAGCCGCCGCGATGAGTTTTAGCTGGCTTGCGGCCGTTGATGCGCTGGGCACAGTATACTACGGTCTTAGTGATTGTGAATCCGTTGCGCTTGAAGGCTGCTACGTCTTCAGCTTTGATTTGAAACTTCATTACGTTTCTCCTTAGATTGCGTGCATTTTCCTACTCCTGGTTTATGGGGGTAGAGATAAGCTCCACAGTTGCACGTTGCTTGTACGCGGAGCTTATGGATTCGGACTCCAATGAGCTGGAGCGTTTTGTTACGATGCGGTCCGGAGGTGACGCGAGCTTCTAGGCTGATGAAGTTGCCCTTCCGGGCGGGTGTGGTGAAATCCTCCTTTGCTGTGGGGATTATCTTGCAGTGAAGGAAATCCTCCCTCATGAAATATAAGGGAGAACTTTCCTCCAGCTCGATGATGCGATAGGTGGCTTTAGTTAATATGCGTCTGTACATTAGGGAACCTTGTAACTAGCTCTCCAGTGTGTTGCTCAAGCAGATTCTGCATCCAATCGCACAACTCTCCTTGTGTCGGATTTTCCTCTAGCTTCTCCTTGATAACAGCCCTAATGTCGTCGAACTCTTTCTTTGCCTCTTTATCTAGTCCGCTCAACATCAAAGAGATCAGATAATTGGACGACTTCACGTGAAACTCCCACGCTGTCACCAGGATGTCGAAGTTCGTTATCATTGCCATTGGGTCTGGAATCAGTTCGGATAGGATGAACTGACTCTGAGTTAGCTTTATCATCAAGGCTTTCGCTGAGAGTGAATCTCTTTCTGACATAACGAGGGTGGTCTTGTCCATGTAACATCTCCTTAAAGCATGATGGGCAGCATGGAATAGTTATCTCTGAGATGTGAAGCTCTCGTGGATACTTACTCAGGCCACCGTGGTTGGGGTTGTTTATAGCTAAGTGTTTAGTTGCACCATTGGTTCGGTGCTTGAACTCGAGCATTGGTCCGATACTGGAGAGCATCTTGTGTTGTCGATTACAGTACTCACAGATCGCTTTGGTCAAGCGGAGTACTATTCGCGTCGGCTCCCACGGGTCAGCTTCTATTATGCACTGGATTACAAGGTGTTCGTTCTCCCTTGCTTGTTGGCGCTTCCGGCGGGCGTTGAAGTTTAGAGGCTTCGGCCGGTTTGTCGGCGCGCTTAGCTCGGCCCACAGTTCATCTGCCTTTAACTCGGTAACTGATCTTGTATCTGGTTGCTGTATATGATGCTTGCCTTTCTTCCGTTTATGCTTCTTAGCCATAGCTGGTTCCCCTATATGTTCGGATGGATATTTCAGTAAAATTCACCCGATCTTATTTCACCAAGGATCTATAGTTGTAACTGATACTGGTGGTTGTGTGTGGCCTGACCAAACCCACAGCCAAATCTCCCCTTTTATTAAAAATAACAGACGATCTCTCCAAGTCCCCTTCCATAGGCTCAGGCAGCGTTCATCGTCTGTCCATACTGGAAGGGAGCCACACTCTTCCTCAGTCATTCCTAAGGGCTTGGTTAATGTCTTGTTACTTTGTCTGAAGTTACTAGGTTTCATCTTCTTTCTCCTCTAAGAAGTAGCCGAGATGCTCGAATGCTACTTCCTGATGGTCAATGTCTTCTTGCGCCTTCAGGAAATCCTCTGTCTTTACACCGGCCTGCGCAAATACATCCTTGACTTCAAAGTTGCTCGGTCGGCATATGAGGTGCGTGTCGCTGAGAGCTATCTCAACTCTATCAGCGACAGGCACGAAACTGTGGTGGACGCGCCGAAGGGCCGCCCGGAAGCTGTATAATCTCTGACGAGTGTTGACCGCCTTCCCCTTCGACGGAAATACGAGAGTTATCACGTCTTTGCTTGCCTTCAAGTAAAGGGCAAAGAACTCGTCAGGATATGATTCGAAATTGCGTGGAAAGCTCATTCTTCCTCCTTAAAAAGAACTGACCCCCTCCAGGGGAACCCGTTGCTGCCGGGGAGGCGCAACGTGAAAAGAAGAGGCCAGTTCAAACTCAGTTAGATGTCACCTTTAGGCGGAAGCTCTCCACCGCCTTGTGCGTCGAGGACGCCCTTTTCAACTCTTGCTTCCTCTGATACCGCTGAAGGCTCCAGCTCCTCCGATTTTAGCTTTGCCGACGAAGGCTCGGCTCCCGGAGGGTTTTCGTCTGGCTTCCCCGGCGTGTTATTCTTGAAGGCATATTGCTCAGCGAGATCTTTGGCGTGAAGGCCGCAGATGAGCTGCACGGCATCAAGGAGGGGAAGGTTTACCCCCAAGAGAGGGCCGATGTTATAGCTGCAATCGTCCTTGTTTCCTCCAGTGATGTGCAGCGCGTTACCGTCGGCTACGACGTTGAAGCCGATACCGTCGATATTTATTGCTCCCTTCAGCACGGTAGCCGTCTGATGAGAGATACTCATTCGAGTTGATCTATGCATTGCTTTCTCCTTATCTGCTTGCTGTGTTTTATTTCACATACTGTTGAGGGAAGTGTACCTTCCCACTCGCTAAGACCAAAGCGTTTAACGTGAGTGCTTGAGTCAGTTGTTAGGGCGGAATCTGCGCGAAGTAGGACATTGCAATACTCGCACTTCTCCATGTTGAAGAGGATAAGAACCGGCGGCTTGTTTTGGAAATAATAGGTCCACGGAGGCCTGCTCAAGCTCTGGATTTCTGTCTTTCCTTTTCCTAGTATTTCAAGCCACATTAGCAACTCACCAGTTAGTGAAAAAACCAATTAGCCAAAAGGCTAATTAGCGAAAAAATTAAGAAGCCAATAACCCATATAGCCATAAACCAAGTAACTGAATTGTTAGAGTTCATTCTTTATTTTCCTCTCTCTACGGTAGTATCTCTTTCTTTATAATGTCCTCTTCTACTACCTCGCAGGTGGTGCGAATTGTGCGCAGGTAGTTGAGAAGGTTTACTTTGCGTGATATAGTCATATCAGCCGGTGGCCTTCTTATATTGAAACCGAGCGACTTGAGATGTCCAGCGATCTTTCGTTCTATTGCACTCGCGTATTGATAAGAGCGGTTCATCTTTTGTTTCCTCTCTCTAAGATATTCCTTACCTGCGTGGGTAAGTCTATCGCTATGTGCTCCTTTCCAAGCTGTGCGCGCATCAGCTTCAGTATGTGTTGAACCTTAATGAAGGTGAGGTGGCCTTGATGCTTTAATACAAAGCTTGAGCTTTGAGGCTCAAAGAAGCATTCCCACGGCTCCTTGCCCATCGTACCATTAGCCACAAATAAAGCCTTGACGTGTAGGTCTGGTGGAACGCTTACAGCTACTTGCCCGATGATCTTCATGAAGTTAGCTTCTTGAGTAATCTTTCCAGCTCTCTAACCCGTTTTTCCAAGTCTAGTATATCTAGTTCCAGCCGCTGGATTCTTGCTTCCTGTGCTACGCTCATGGCCATACCCTCACACATAGCATCTGCGGCACAAGGTGATGCTGCATATACTCGCGTATCCAACCAGTGCAGGCGTAGGGGGCCGGGCCGCTGTCAGTTAGCTTGCGGTTGTTTTGAATCCAAGCATCGAGGTTCATCCTGTGCGTAGGCACACCACCTTTGCCGTTACAAGGCATACAGCGGCGATCAATACCTACGTGGAACTGATACTTCAATGCGTTGTAGTTAGGAGCTACGCCGGTGCCTCTGCATACCTCGCAGCGTTCAAGATTTATTGAGTTTGTCTTCATGCATTTCACCTAGGCAGTCGAGCTCCGATCTAGCTGCATCTATTAAAAGCTTCAGCTGGCATTTTCTGTGCAAGTGTATTGCTGCAGATCTTTCGTGAATAGAGAAGTCTATCGGCCGAAGTGTCTCACTTGGCTTTGAAATTAAATGTGCGCCTATCAGGAAGTCGCGTTTTATCTTCATAGCCTCCATTGATTCGCCGCAAAAGTCGCAGAATGTCTTTATCATGTTATCCTCCGAATGTGCTGCGCTTGTCTTTCACGCAGCGAATGGTTTGTGTAGTTCCTCTTCTTTCAAATGCCTTGTGCCAACCTTCACTACACTTGAAAATGGTTGTTTGCTGTGGCCCGGCGCAGTGCTGCATGACGAAGTTCGTTGCTGAGTAGAAAAGGAAGCCTATTGATAACAATAGGAAGTAGATGCCGTCCTTTAAGTGGGGCCACCTCATTCTTCCATCTCATATTGGACGATGAAGTATCCTTTAGGGATACGCTCATATACCCACTTCCTGAAGCTTAGATACAGGCACCTTGCGTAAAGAGAACCATCTAGGAGTGTGAGCTGAACGTCCTCTTTGCCTGCAGGGTTCGGGTAGTCCTGCCCTAGCTCGTATGGCATGGAGTGTTCTATCTCTTTGTCGCTAATGGTAATCCATACCTCTCTAACTTTGGAAGGAATATCGAAAAGCTCTCGCAAGGTTGTGCCGCATATCTTGTGATTGCGAGAGCTTTTGAAGACACTCCAGCTATATGGTTGAGTGAGCTTGTCAGTTGTGTATTGCATTTGATTTCTCCTTAAATATCTATGTCTGGCTTCATCTCTATGGCTGCCATAGAGACAAGGTCGGCACGGTCTCGGCCAGCTGCCTGTGCCATAGCGACAGTGTAGTCGTTGTAATGGCTGATTAAAACGGCAATACATTCAGTCGGCCTGATTTCAGCTTTGTGTGCGTAGTAGGCAGCGGCCTGAAGTAAAGCGGTGACGCCTGGTTTTGGATGTTCTTTCGCAAGCAAGGTAATTATAAGCTCGGCCGTCTCTTCAGCGTAAACAATGCACTCGTCTCTTGAGGATGCGTTTAGCTCCTCTTCTGTTTTTGGGTGCTCTCGGAGGTTCATTAGGTATCCTCCTGGTTTGTATTTGCAAGCGTTAAAAATGTGCGGCCGGAACCTAGGTCTTTCAAGTGTAGTGGCATCATTAGCCCCTGCAGGTGCGACCTGCAGCTGGCTGCGCCTAGCCCCGTGTTGGCGGCTTTAATTGCACCTAGGAGCCTAGTGTTGTATCCGGCCGCACACCGGGCTTACCCTACCGTGGAACGGTCTACTGCGCGAAGCTCCCACGGTATAACCATTATAGCACAAACTGGGAAATATGTCAACACATTATTGATGACTTGCCGTGTGGTGTATTATTGATCCCCTTGGGGATGGGGTGAGTGGTGTTCCCCTAGAATTACCCTGATGTTCCCCTGTAGTTCCCCTGATTTCCTAATTTCGGTGGGGGTGGCTTCCCGATTCTCCCCCTAATAATAGAAAAAAAAAAACTTATATAAGTAAACAAGGCTCTCTCTGTTTGTTCGGATGGATATATGGAAGTGGGTCGAACGAAAATTAGGAAATGAGGGTAACTATAGGGTAATAATAGGGGAATAGTAGGGGAACACATCTTGGAGTCGTTTTTTGCCTTCGCTAAAGTGGGCCAGCAAAAAAGCGGGGCCATCGCTGACCCCGCCCGGTATTGCTGCACTGCGTCAAAGTGTAACGGGTTCCACTTCTCCGGCTGTCTCAGCCGCTGCGGCAATCTTCGCGGCCTTCGCCGTTGCGCGTTCGACTTCCATACGCGCCAGTACCGCTTTGATGGCAGGATGTTGACGGTATGCGGCCTTCTCTTCTTTCGACAGAGATTCGACCTTTTCCGCGACCTCTTCAACCTTTCGGTTGGTCACTTCCGCCAGTGCCAAAATTAGCAACGTCATCCTCGGCCCGCCACCAACACGACTCACCCAATCACCGGCCTTCAATGATTCCACAACGGCTTGCAGATTGACCTGCGCCTGTGCGACATCACCCTCAACGCCCGCGTATGAATCACCACCTTTCTGGCTTAACCCGTGTTGCGCCAGGTGGGCAATGATTTCTTTCGGAAAGTCGGAAAGTGCAACCTTGATTATGTTGCCGTCCGAGAACAAAAAAGATACTGAATTGATATCTTCCAGGTTCTTACTTGCGATTTGGTTTTTAGCCATTTCACATTCTCCAGTTTTCCGCCCGGTTCCGCCGGACTCGGATGGGGCAGCTTGCCCCGATTTCAAAAATGAGTTTAACACGAACTGGTATTGATGTCAAGACATTTCGTCGGCCTGTCCGGTCGGCTTTTTTGCCCAAACGGTCGCTGGCCGGGCGCGGAAAAATTCCGCTTGGTGAATCCCACCACCGTTGGCCGCAACCAGCCGGGCCACAAAGGGGCCGCCTTTTTTTGCCCCAATATCATGCGCCTGCCCGCGTTGTTAAAGATCCGGCACGTATTCCGCCACTGAATCAGTATAACACAATGGCCGGTGATGTCAAGCTTTATTTTTGGTCGGTGATCCGGCCGGGCTGGATGTTTTACTTGAGTGGTCGGCTGGTGTTGTGGTCCAGTATAACACCCCAACACCGATGGGGGTCTCACCCCCCAAGGGGGGCCTGCGGTCCTATA
This sequence comes from Planctomycetota bacterium, assembly GCA_019456245.1. Classification (GTDB taxonomy): domain Bacteria; phylum Planctomycetota; class Phycisphaerae; order Sedimentisphaerales; family Anaerohalosphaeraceae; genus VRUF01. The sequence continues at coordinate 36,735 of VRUF01000001.1, forward strand.
TTAAGGTCTTCGAGGGTAACTCTCTCACCTTAAATATCCGGATGAATTTTGAGCTAAAGCTCACCCGCATCGCCGTCCCGGCGCAAACTTGAAGAAGCAAGTATAGCGGCCGCTAAAGCGATATATTCGGATTCCAATTCCGGCCCGTCCCCCCTTGCGCCTCGCCTTCAACCCGCGTATAATGACGGATGATTATAGCTGGGAGTCGAAAATGCAAGACAGGGATACAGGCCAGAACCTCGTCGTCACCGACATCCTTTTGCCGGGCGAGTATACAGTCTTAGCACGTGGGTTCAACGCAATCATCAACTGCAAAAAGTGTGGCAAGAAGTGCCATCTCGGCAACTACGTCATACAGCAAAACTGTGTAGTGACACCTACATTTACTTGTCCCAACTGCCACTGGCAGGGAAACTTACTACTGGAGGGCTATCAGGCACCGGCCGACTTACCGGAAGTTGCCACATGCTAACACCTTTATGGCTAACCCAACTGCCATCCAGCGCGTTTCGTTCAGGCACGAAGCGATTATCGACTACATTCTGGCCAACCCAAATGCTCGTCTGAAGGACGTTGCGCTTCACTTCGACGTGACTCCGCCTTGGCTTTCGCAGATCATTCACAGCGACTGCTTCATTCAGCACATCGCTTCCCGCCGGGACCAGATTTCGTCGCCTATATTAATCGAGCTTCACGAGAAGCTTGCCAGTGTAGCTCACTTAGCTTTAGACAGATTAAACGAGAAAGTACCTCTTCTAGATAATGCGAGTGACCTGAAGGATGTTGCAGATATGGCCTTGGACAACTTAGGCTACGGAACAAGCAAGGGAAGCGTAGGCTTGCATCTTCATAACCATCAACACTTCTCTCAGCCCATAGCCCCTTCCTTGGTTTCAGAAGCAAGATCGCGAGTTGGAGTTATAAAGCCACCGGCCGCGCCGCCAGTTCTCGTAGACGACCATGAGGATATTCAGGATGCTGAATACCACATCCTCGAGCCGGGGGCAGAACCTGTCCCTGCCGGCTAAGCCTGACTGGTTCCATCCTGCAGCGCACGTACTTTGGGCGCACTTATGTAGTAGTCCTGGCTTCAACTATAAGCAGTCTGGACGTATGACAGCTGCACGAGCAGCGGGGATAAAGTATGAGAAAGCAATTAACCTCCGATTGGAGGGAGAGTTCGGCTCCAGTTACCTCGCATCACCTTGGTTTCGATTTAGCGATAGCCTCGAGGCCCGGCCGTCTTTCTGTCAGCCAGATGGTTTACTCTTTTTGCCTGAAGAAGGTAAAATCGTTATTGTTGAAATTAAACTGCGGCACTGTGTGGAAGCCTGGTGGCAGCTTCGTCACAAGTATGAACGAGTGGTTGCCGCCGTATTTCCTCTTGATTTGTGGGGGATTAGTACTTGCGAAGTGGTCAAGTGGTATGACCCCTCGACTGTATTTCCTGAGCCGATCGCCCTCTGCCCTTATATTGAGAAGGCCCCTTACGACAGATTTAACGTGCATATATGTGGTAAGCCGTGATACCGCAGACAAACACCGCAGCTGCTGAGGAAGAGATCAGCTTAGAGGAAGCCGTAGAGCTAGGAGCCTCGGATGCTGTATTCTTCAACCACTACTTTTTCGCAAGAGCGTTTAGGCAAGATTCTCCTCCTTGTCACTATGATATTGTCCAGCGACTCGAGTACAGAGGAAACAGATATTTTGCTGCAGAAGTTGCGCGAGATTGGGCAAAAACTACCTTGCTGCGAGCGTATGCAGGTAAGAGAATCGCTTATGCGATTTCGAGGACTATTCTCTTCGTAGGCCCAAATGAGAAGGCAGCTATACGGTCAGCCAAGTGGATTAAGAAGCAAGTTGAGTTTAACACTATCTACGCTCAAGCCTTTGAGCTTACTAGAGGCGGCAAATGGGCTGACGATGAATTTGAAATAAGGCATGGCCTATCCAGTAAGGAGGAAGGCCGAGAGGTTTTCATCAACGTCCTGGCGGTCGGCATTTACGGTTCCACTCGAGGAATTAACATAGACGACTACCGGCCGGACTTGATCGTCGTAGATGACCCTTGTGATGAGATAAACACTCACACAATGGACCAAAGAAACAAAACCGCGAAGTTATTCTTCGGAGCTATATACAACGCTTTGGCCCCTGAGACGGAAATGCCGCACGCCAAGATGGTGCTGCTACAGACTGGTCTCCATCGTGAAGACCTTATTCACATTTGTCATAAGGACCCAAGTTGGGAGACGGTCAGGTATTCTGTCTTCGACAAGAACGGCGAGAGTACTTGGCCGCAACGTTATCCCACTGCCACGCTGTTGAGGGAAAAGGAAGCCTTCATTCGCAGAGGACATATTCATCTGTGGCTGCGGGAGAAGGAATGCAGAATTATCTCCGAAGCGACCGCTGCTTTTCGACTGAAGTGGCTTAAGTATTGGAACCAACTGCCACCGCAGCTTTTAACCTTTATGGGGATAGATCCAGCGAGCAGTGAATCTAAAACTGCTGACTTCACGGCGATAGTGGTTGTTGGATACTGGAGGGGAATTTGCTATCTTTGCGACTACTCGAGGATGAAGACACATAATCCAGAGGAGGTGATTATGGAGTTCTTCCGGCTGGCTGATATTTTCCACCCTCGAAACGTAACAGTTGAGACGGTCGGCTACCAGCGTATTTTGGCTACACTTCTCAGAAGTGCTATGAGATCACAAGGCCAATTCTACCGCATTATCGAGCAGGATGATAAGAGGAAGAAGCAGGACAGAATCAGACAGGCCCTGACTGGTAGAGTTTCAAATGGGTTCTTCTGGATTAACAAGGAGAATCATACTGAGTGGGTGTCTGAGTATGTAGACTTTCCCGATCCTGGAGCAGATGATGATTTGCTGGATGCGACAGCGATGGCAATGGCAAGTGCAAGACCAGACTTAGCTGGAGGCTCTATGGACGAGGCTCTTTATAGCAGGCATGAAATGACACCTGCATTAGTTAATCAAAGGGGTGCTCCGTGAGTCTTAACTTGGAACTGAAGTTCCCCGGTGTGAAGCACAAGCGAATACTTGACGCTATTCGGTCCCGGAAGACTTTCTCTAAAAGGAAAATGGCCGGCTTCTATAATAAGTGGGAGGACGCTGACAAACAGTTTAGAGCCCACCTGCCGGAGAGGGAAATTGATCGAGTAAGGAAGGAGACGAGGAAGCTCACAGGTGTACCAGATTATACAACCATTGAGATTCCATACAGTTACGCTGTCTTAATGACAGCCCACACTTACTGGTCCAGCGTTTTCTTAGCCCGCACTCCTATACTGCAGTTCTCTGCTCGGCATGGTGAGCCACAAATGCAGGTGCAAGCAGTGGAGGCACTTGTTGATTACCAGGTGCGGGTTGGAGAGATGATTGCGCCTCTATATACGTGGCTCTATGAGATGCCTAAGTATGGAGTAGCCATTCTCGGTAGCTACTGGGAAGAGCAATTTCATATGGTTAGTGAGATAATTGAGGAGCCTGTAACTGTCGCAAGAATCTCTATTGGGAAAACTAGAAAGGTTAAAAGGACGAAGAGGATTCGAGGCTATACAGGGAATCGTCTTTACAACGTCCGGCCTTATGATTATTTTCCTGATCCACGAGTGCCACTTAGTAAGCCTAACGATGGCGAGTTCGTAGGCCGTGACGTGCAGACAGGATGGAATACTATCCTTAAAGGAGAAGTAGATAACATCTATTTTAACGTTGAACAGCTTAGCAAGATGGCAGCTACGAGGATGGCTCGCTTTGAGTTCGACCCGACTACCGTACAGGACTGGCCAGAGAGAACCAACAACTATATTTCAGACTCTACAAGAGAGGGGAAGGAAAATAAAAACCAGAGTCATGTAGTGCTTTTTGAATTCTACTGGGAGCTGGTGCCAAACGATTGGGGGCTGGGAACCAGTAAAGTTCCTGAGAAGTGGTTCTTCACCGTAGCGAATGATGAGATCATTATAGCTGCCAGACCGATGGGGATGCTGCATAACCGCTATCCCTTCTACGTCCAGGAGTTTGGACTCGGTACTGATGAGTTTGTGAAGTGGAGCTTGCTCGAAATAATGAAGCCGATGAACGACGTTATCACTTGGCTTTTCAATTCGCACTCTTACAATGTTCGGTCGGCACTTAATGATGTGCGGGTAGTTGATCCTTCTCGGGTTGTAATGGCTGATTTACAAGACCCATTGCCCGGAGGCCTCATTCGTATCAAACCTGAGTTTTACGGCGAAGATGTACGAACGATGATTCATCAGCTCGATGTGAGGGATGTTACGCAGACACACCTGCGAGATATGCAGGTAATGGAAGTTATCATCCAGCGCGTTACTGGTGTGGTAGATCAACTAATGGGAATACCAAACCCTACCGGCCGCAGGACGGCGACAGAAACACGCACGACTGCAGGATTTTCGACGAACAGGCTGAAGACTGTCAGTGAGTATAATTCGGCCTTATCGTGGGGACCAATGGCGCAAACGCTGTTGCAGACCACGCAGGAACTCTACGACGATGAGAGAGTCTTTCTAATTGCCGGTAACCTTGCGGAGACCTTATTCACTGATCCTATTACTCCTGATAGCATTGCTGGCTTTTATGACTTTGTCCCAGTGGATGGGAACCTGCCTATAGATCGTTTAGCTCAGGCAAATTTCTGGAAAGAGCTTATAGTCCAGATCGGCCGGAGTCCAGAGCTGATGCAGAAATTCGACGTGACGAAAATGCTTACACATGCAATGAGTCTCGTTGGAGAGAAGAATGTAGATCAATTCAAGATTCAACTGAGACCGGACGGAGCTCTCGCAGCAGATGCACAGGCCGGAAACGTAATAGCATTAGGAGGACCAAGTGGTGGACCAGGAACAACCGTTGGCGGGCCGGCTCCGGGAAGCACAGGAGTCGCTTAGCAGACTTAAAAGTTTGGATGGTCATTTAGGCTGGAAGCACATTAAAGGGGTTCTGCAGCAACAGATAGATAATCGCTTGATTAACTATGGGATGAAAGCAGCTACCTCGGTTGAGAAAGTGCTGGAAGAACAGTTTGCTAAAGGAGAGACAGCTGGGTTAGAGTTAGCCAAGCTTATTTTACCACACCAAATCATTCACTTGGAAACTGAAGTGGAAAACCTTAAAAGATTAGTTCTAGATGAACAAGGAGATAGAGATGAAAGTTGAAGAAGGACAGACTGTGCTAGATGATAGTGCTGATGAACTCCACAGCGTCATTGACGAGATCGCTGGAAGTGTAAGCGAAGAGCCTGAAGTGGACCCTAAAGCTGAAGAAGCTCCTGAGAAAGTACCAGCGGAAGCTGAGGAACCCTCAGAGTTACCAGTGAAAGAGCCTACTAAAGAGCCTCCCGCTGCCCCTGCTAAGGAGGAACCTTCAGAACCTCCTGCAGAGGAAGAGCCGGCCGAGGAACTCGAAGTACCAGGGAAAGAGCCTGAGAAGGAGCCTGCGAAAGAGGAAGAACCTGCGAAAGAGCCGGTAGTCGAAGTACCTGCAGAGGAGCCACCTCCGCCTATGACTGCGGAGGAGTATGGAACTAAACTCACTGAAATGAGGACGGCTACATTACCTGAGCTGCAGAAAACTTACGGCATGACTGAAGAACAGTTGGAGGATTTTCAAACAGACCCAGGCGAAGTTCTAAGCAAACTTGCGGCTGATCTTCACTTCAACGTTTTTACCAGCTTATATTCGACTATTGTTAGCCAGTTGCCGGGGCTTGTTAATCAAGTTCAGTCAGCGGCGCAGCAGACGAATAAGCTGGAAGATGCCTTTTACGCCAAATGGGGAACTTTAAAAGACTCGAAGTATAAGAGTGTAGTTGATCGGACGGTTAAAGCCTATCGGCATCTTAACCCGAAGGCCGACGTGCAGACTTTCATCAACGAGTCAGGACTGCTGGCTATGCAAGCAGCAGGACTACCTTTGGTAATAGATGCACCAGCAGGGGCTCCCTCTGCTGATACGGTTCCTGCAAAGGAAGCTCCTGTGAAACCTGCGGCACCTGGTGCTAGTGGGGTTCCACGAAAGGAGACCAAGAAAAAAGGCGAAGGCTCGGTGTTTGAAGAGATAGCTGAAGAAGTGAGCGAAGGAGACTTCTATGGGTAAAGGAGTTTAACTATGTTTGCTGGATTTAGGGGCTCAGGCTCTTTCGCCGTAGATGAACGACCTAAGAACTTTAGGGAGTTTATTCTGTGGCGAGATCCTAACGGGCGTACGCCCCTGACAGCTCTGCTGTCGAAGACGCGCTCAGAAGGGACAGACGACCCTCAGATCTTCTGGTGGGAAGAACAGCTGGATATTATTCGCTTGCAGCTTGACGATGCAACGAATATGTCAGCTGTAGATACCACCTTCACGGTCGATTCGGGGGCGCTGCAGCTGAATCAAGGTGATATGATCTTGATTGAAACCGCGCAAGATGTGGGTTACACCGCTGAGCTGGTTGAAGTCTCGAGCGTTACCTCCGATACAGTCTTTGAGGGAATTCGAGGTGCAGCCGGTTCAACCGCCGCTATCATTCTCGATAACACCTTCATGACTCGAATCGGAAATTCCTTCGAGGAAGGCAGTTTGTCTGCAGACATCACTGGCACGAACCCGGACAAGCTGACGAATTTCTGTCAGATCTTCAAGACGGCCTTTGGTGTCACCAAGACCACCGACCACATCAAGCTTCGTACAGGGCCGGCGTTCAAGAACGACCGCTTCCGGAAGATGTTCCGGCACAGCGAGAGCCTTGAACAAGCGTTCCTATGGGGAAAGGCGGCGGAGATTGTTACGGGCTCGTTCCCGCAACGATACGCTGGCGGCGCGCGTGAGTTCATCACGACCAGCGTCACCATCTTCACAGTCGATCCCACCGAAGATAGCTTCATCAATGCTGTCACGCCGATCTTCGACTTCCACTCGGAAGGCGCTGGCGACCAGCGATTGATGCTGTGTGGCAACGGAGCAATGACTACGCTCAACAGGCTGGCGAGGGATTCCACAAACTCTCGAATCAACCTTGGCGAAGTCATTACCCTCTATGGAATGAAGCTCCGTAGGTGGATCTTGCCGATGGGCGAGTTGCTGGTTCGCACTCACCCCTTGCTGAATGTGCATCCTGTGCACACAAACAGCATGTTCATCCTGAACCCCGCAGGATTGATTTATCGTCATCTGCGCGATACCGCCGTTGAGAAGAACATTCAGACGCCTGGAGAAGACGTGATCAAGGACCAGTGGCTTACGGAATCCACCCTTGAACTGCGTCACGAGCGCACGATGGCTTTCATCGGTGAGTTCAAGGACTTCCCGTAATCGGAAGTTGGTGGTGGGGGAGCTTCGGTTTCCCCTCATCTTTAAGTGGAGACTACTATGGCTCGGAGGGAGATTGCTATGGCGCACAAAGAGGGTTACAATATATATGTCGATGCTGTAGATATGCAGGAGCTGCAAGGAGTAGAGATTGGTGATGTTGTGCAAGTCACAATCGTCGGCAAAGTGAAGGGGCTTCGACAGACTACACACTATG
>VRUF01000001.1:44308-44823 GCA_019456245.1 Planctomycetota bacterium
TGGATGTGGAGGTAGAGTATGACGAGGCACAGATCGAAAAAGGGAAGAATGAGTTCACCTCGCTCGCAGACGAAGCGGAAACCGGCTAGGAAAACAGGCCGTCGCTCACGGAGTCGATACTGATGCCATCCTTCGGTACTAAATCGGAAGGGCAACTAACCACTTGCCACACGAAGTTGATCTTCGTCGCTCGAAGGGCGATTGTCGTACGAGACTTTTCTGTTATTGAGGGGTTTCGGAATAAGACTTTGCAGAACCACTATTTCGATGAAGGAACCAGCAAACTGCGCTGGCCAGATGGAGAGCACAATGATACGCCGAGCCGTGCTTACGATCTCTGGCCTTATCCTTGGCCCACAAAGGAAGATTGGGAAAACAGAGAATACTGGATTGAATGGTCCAGCTGGATGCGGGGTTTCGCGGCCGGCTTGGGTGTCGTCCTTATAAGTGGTATGGACTGGGACAATGACTATGATCTGGACGATCAGAAGTTCCACGACGGCCCCCATTTTCAG
>VRUF01000247.1:0-247 GCA_019456245.1 Planctomycetota bacterium
CTTCGATCAAAGAATCGATAGTCATTGGCGTAGAGGCCTGTGAGTTTGATGTCAGATCTACCCGCGACGACGGGGTGGTCCTGATGCATGACGCCACTGTCAATCGCACTACCAACGGCAAGGGAAAAATTGCCGACATGAGGTTCGCACAGATTAAAGACCTTGATGCCGGTTCATGGAAAGACGTTACATACGCAGGGGAGGCAATACCGACACTGGGTGAAGCCTTAACAGCCCTGAAGCTATC
>VRUF01000247.1:257-3954 GCA_019456245.1 Planctomycetota bacterium
ATCGATGTCAAGGATAAGTCAGTAGTCACAAAGTTGATGCAATTTGCTGACGATTATTCGATGCTCGATAAAATTATTGTACTTTCACCTGATGAAACTGTTTTCGATGAAGTGATGGCTATAGACAGACGGGTGCAAAGGGCATGGCTTTGTCGTACTTTTCCGAAGAATATGTCAAACCCTGCCGATCAGATTAAATGGGTCACCGATCAGGCCATGCGTTTTGACACTCAAATCGTGAATATGCGTCATAATCTGGTCTGGCCTGAACTGGTAAGGCAATTGCACTTGAAAAATATTAAGGTCTGGGTCTGGACGGTAAATGATAAAAATACTATGAACTGTCTTATTGATTGGGGAGTTGATGCTATAACAACGGATCGTCCGGAGATTCTGAAAGTCGTCAGAGATACAAAACGCTTCAATCCCCTTGAAGATGGCCAAAATGAATTAGCTGAGGCAATTTCACCTTAGCTGTCTAACTGGGGATTTTGAAAATGGCTTGTTGATAGATAGAATTGCCTGTATAATCAATATTTCGCTTTTAATTTTCGATAATCTTTAGTTGGAGTCTCTGATGTCGCATCTTTTTATTGACCAGTTACAGCCTGGCACGCAGATAAACGAAGTTTTCATGGTAACCCAGCCGGTCCTGCGAAATACCACCCGCGGCGACCTTTATATCGCGATGTTCCTCTCGGACCGCACCGGCAAAGCCAACGGACGCATGTGGCAAGCCACCGAGGCCATCTACAATGCCATACCCACCGAAGGTTTCGTACAAATACGCGGCAAGGTAGAGCTATATCAGGGCTCGATGCAGATAGTCATGAACGACCTCGTCGTCGTAGATGCTGATCAGATCGATCTTGGCGATTATATCCCGCGCACAGAAAAGAACGTCGAACAGATGTTTACCGAAGTAAAGCAAATGCTCTCAAAAATAAAGGATCCCGGCGTAAAGTCACTCGTCGATGCTTTCATCGCCGACACGGATCTGATGCAAAAATTCTGCACCGCCCCAGCCGCGATGCAGATGCATCATAATTATCTCGGAGGTCTCTTAGAGCACACCCATTCGATGCTAAACGTAGCAGCCGCGATCCTGGGCAATTATCCCAAACTCCAGGCAGACATTGTTCTCGCCGGCGTTTTCCTCCACGACATGAGCAAAACAACAGAGCTTTCCTACACCACCGGTTTTTCATACACAGATTCCGGCCAGCTCGTAGGCCACCTCGTCCAGGGAGTAGTCCTGCTGGAACAAAAAGCCAAAGAAGCAGCAAGCCCCGTTCCGCGCGAAATTATGGATGCTCTTGAGCACATAATCCTCGCCCACCACGGACAATACGATTTCGGTTCGCCAAAGTTGCCCGCAACAGCAGAGGCATTCATGGTAAGCCGCATCGACGATCTCGACGCAAAGATGGCACAGGTCGTCTCAGCCATAGAAAACGAGCCCGGCGAAAGCGACTGGACAGCATGGAAAAATCAGCTTGGAACAAGACTCTATCGCAAAAGGGTGATTGAATAATCATGATCGAAAAGTAAATTAAAATACAGGGAGATCAAGGCCGCCCTTATCTCCCTGCATTTTTTTTTACCTCCTCTCCCCAATTTTACCCCCTCTAGCCCAGGTTGCTTCGTTTTTCCAACTCATCCTGCCCATCAGGGCATCGCGGTAATGTCGCGGTTGCTGTGTCTCCGCAAGTATTGCACAAAAAAACAGTTATGGGAAATGGTCAACCGAACACAGTGACAACAGTATGACACTGCCTGTCAATATAATAATAAAGAAGGGCCAAGTGGTTTATTGAGCCATAGAAACTCAAAACAAGCTATCCAAGCATTTTTAAGTTGCTTCCTTCCTTTTGTTTCTGTAAAATAGTTGACAACACTTATTCAGAGAGACGACATAAGTCGCTTGAATGAAACAAGTTTGATTTTTTGAGCAGGATAGGTAAGCAATGATAACAAAAATCCTGATAATCATAACTACTCTATCCCTGCTGCCCCTCTCTGGCTGCGGAATGGTAGAACTGGCACAGCTTCCACATGAAAAAGTGGAAAACTGGCGCACGTTCGATCCCAATGACTATGATATTGAAATCATAAGAAAAGATGATGGTTCGACATCGTATAATTGGACTCGTAACACCGATTTTAATGAAAAAGACAACGTCCTGCCTTACTGGAAGCACAGCGGCGCTCTTTTTAAGAACAATGTTATCGAGGGACAACTGAACGGCAAGGCATATCCGGTGATCTTTGACACCGGCTGTAATCCGATGATCGTTATCAGCGAGCGTCTTGTTACTGAGAGTGATCTGCCGGTTTTCTTTTTTAAACCGGATAATAAACAATCCAGTTTCGCTCTGGTAATTGCGGATTCTCTCAAAATCGGCTCACTTGAATTAACCGACTATCCCTGCGGGCTTTGGAGCCACAAGGCCGAATTCCGCATATTTGGATTACCCATACACAAGCCCGAATTGATTCTTATTCCTTTGAATATGATGCGCCAGTTCAATTATTTCAAATTTGACAATCTTAACAAAGAAGTCGCTTTCTCAAAAGCATCCTCCTTTGCTGCTGCGGATAAATCCGAGTGGTTGTCCCTGCCGTTCAGAATCGAAGGCCTATATCTGCTGTTAGATGTGTCCATCGAAGGAATGGAAACAACGTTGAGGCTGGATACCGGAGCCCAATATCAACTCAAACTGGACGAGTCCATCGTGCAAGAGCTGTTTAAGAAACGCCCGGATTTTGCAAAGGCCTGGAAAAAAAACACCTATCTTTACAGGCCCTATGCTGGCGGAAAAATAACTGGGAAAAAGTTTACCGCAAAAAGTATCCATTTTTCGAACCAAAAACTTGATCGAGTCGAGCTGATTTATGCGGACATCAACCAAGATAAAGGGTATCAAGGCATCATCGGATATGAACTTTTTGAAAAAACAGTCATGGTGCTGGATTTTAAAAAGAATCTCATGTGGGTGAAAAAGGCCAAAGGCAGCCGGTTTGAGCAGTAGCATACCTGCCTTACACAAAAACTAATCTGAAGCTGATAATTGCAAATAACGGTAGGGGGCTTACGCTGGGAGGGAAGCAGCGAGTTGGTCAAACTTTTTTTCGTTTAATCTTAGCACCCACCGGGTTCAGCTTTTCTTCTATTCTTTCGTAGCCCCGGTCTATGTGATAGACACGGCTTATTATCGTTGTTCCCTTTGCCGCCATCGCAGCCAGCACCAGTGCAGCACTCGCTCGAAGGTCCGACGCCATAACCGGCGCCGCCACGAGGTTCTTTACACCTGCAATAATCGCCGTCGGCCCTTCTTTACGCAAATTCGCAGCCATCCTGTTCAGCTCCGCCAAATGCATAAATCGGTCCGGGAATATCTTCTCGGTCACGATGGAGTTACCGTCGGCAAGTGCCAAAAGCGCCATCAGCTGTGCCTGTAGATCCGTCGGAAAACCCGGGTAAGCCTGCGTAGTCATGTCAGCCGGCCTTAGCTCTCCCGTCCGCGTCAACACATCCGTCCTCAGTCGCATCGATCGTCACACCGATATTCTGCAAACGATCCGTCACCGCAAGCATATGATCGATATTGCAGTTATGTATCGCAAGTTCGCCTTTCGTGATCGCAGCGGCAACCATAAAAGTCCCCGCTTCGATCCGGTCGCCGATAACCTTATG
>VRUF01000248.1:0-2388 GCA_019456245.1 Planctomycetota bacterium
CGATTTCAGCCATATACCGTTTGAGGTGCTGGGACTTATATCGAATCGTATTATCAACGAAGTTCGGGGCGTTAACCGTGTGGTTTATGATGTTTCAAGTAAGCCGCCGGCGACAATTGAATGGGAGTAATTTATAGCTTGTGAGGTTTCTCGGTTGGGCAGTTTAAGAAATAAGGGTCGGTTATGAAAATTTTTTGTTATGCTATTTGTTTTTTGCTGGTTGCCGGTCAGAGCGTCAATGCCGATAGCAAAGACCCGAATTATGTAAATGAACTGCTGCGAACCAGGGCTGAATTTGTTGTGAAGGATTCCAAGGATCCGGAGGTATTGTTGCGGCGTATCTGGGATGCGACTATCAATGTTATTAAGGCCGAAGATATTGACCGGAGAACCAAAGAAAATTTGATCGACAAGATCATTAATCCTATTTTTGATTTTCCCCTGATGAGCAAGCTTGCTTTGGGTCGAAAAAACTGGTCAAAATTGAACTCTCAACAACGCGAGAAATTTATCGATCTTTTTGTCAAGCGTCTCAGAAATTCCTATCGCGGGAAAATACTACTCTATACGAATCAAACCGCTTCGTTTAAACCAGGTGTTCACAAGAAAAAGACCCTGCAAATTCCGATGGATCTGGTGTCGGAGGATCACAAACTAGCAATGCTGTATAAGCTTCGCAAGATGAGTGAACGCTGGAAGATTTATGATTTAGAAATAGAGGGCGTTAGCATTGTATTAACTTACAGGTCACAATTTGATGATGTTCTCGGTCGTGGTACCGTTGAGGATCTTCTTTCTTTGCTGGAGAAACCGGCGATCCCAGATAAACCGTCAAAATAATGGTCTTAAGTTTTCCGGTGCGAACCCTTGCTATGATTAAAATCCACCAAATGACACGTTTTTTTTTTGACAGAGTAGTTCTTCAACATCCCCGAATAGTCATTCTCTGTTTTTTGGCAGTGGTTTGCTTTCTGTCTTTTCAGGCCAGGCATTTTCGTCTTGATGCTTCTTCTGAAACTTTGATGCTTGAAGATGACGAAGACCTGCGATATTCACGTCTGATAAGTTCCCGCTATGGACAGCATACGTTTCTAATACTGACATACAGCCCTAAGGACGATTTGTTGTCCGAAGAGACACTTGCTGCTTTGGGCAAATTGCGAGACGAGTTAAAGTCTTTGGATCATGTCACATCGGTGCGTTCGATTTTGGATGTACCTCTTTTTGGAGACCCGTCGGTTTCACTGAAGGATGTTGCATCCGGTTTGCCGACTCTCGAATCGGAGACGGTTGACAAGGAATTGGCCAGAGTCGAGCTTGGCGAAAGCGGTCTTTATCAAAACCTGCTGGTCAGCTCCGATCTTCGGACGACGGTACTTATGATATATTTTCCCGATGATGAAGTCCATAAAGATTTGCAGGAGCAACGTACTCTGTTGCGACAGAAAAAATCATCAGGTTCGCTGAGCTTTGCAGAGAAGCTTGAGTTGCATAGTGTGAGCAAGCGATTTCGACAACATAAAGATGAGATGCGACAGCTTCGTCGTCAGGATATCATAGCGGTACGTGAAATAATGGACAAGTATCGCGAAGATGCAGAAATGTTTCTCGGTGGTGTCAGTATGATCACCAACGATATGATCACATTTATCAAGAATGACCTGAAGAAGTTCGGTGTGGGCGTTCTTTTTCTTCTGGTTGTTACCCTTGGCGCTATTTTCAGAAGAAAGCGATGGATTCTGCTGCCTCTGCTTATCTGTGTGTTTTCTGCGTTATGTATGATCGGTCTGTTGGGCTGGTTTGGCTGGGAGGTGACGGTGGTGTCGTCGAACTTTATTTCGCTACAGCTTATCATGACGCTTGCCATTGTTATTCACCTGATCGTTCGATATCGTGAGCTTCTTGTAGAAAACCCGGGTGCACCTAACAGGGAGTTGATATTCGAAACAATCCGATTGAAGATGAGGCCTTGTGTGTATGCCGTACTGACGACGATAGCGGGTTTTGGGTCCTTGGTATTTTGTAACATTCTGCCGGTTATTACGTTTGGCTGGATGATGATCGCAGGTTTAGTTGTCTCTTTGATTGTGACTTTTCTGCTTTTTCCTGCTGTTTTGGTGCTTATGCCTAAGGAGAAACTTCCCAAGCTGCGAGGTCAGCGGTTTAGCATGACATCGATACTGGCGCGATTTACCGAAGGTCATGGCGTTTTGATTGTATCCGGCAGCGTCATAGTTTTTATCGTTAGCCTGATCGGCATTTCGAAGTTAGAGGTGGAAAACAGCTTCATAGATTATTTCGATGAAACTACGGAAATATACCAGGGAATGAAAGTGATCGATCAGCAGCTTGGCGGTACTACTCCTTTGGATATTACCATAGATTTTG
>VRUF01000248.1:2398-3946 GCA_019456245.1 Planctomycetota bacterium
CGTCGAAATTGCGGTTGATTCCGGAGGTGATACGACTGATGAGGACGATTTTTTTGGCGAATTTCCGGAATATGACGAAGTTGCCAACGATGATAAATACTGGTTTACCTCTGACAAGATGAACCGTATCAAACGTGTTCATCGCTATCTTGACGATCTTGACGAAACCGGAAAAGTGCTGTCAATGGCTACCGTGTTAGACGTTGCCGAATCGCTGAATGACGGTAAAGCTCTGGATAGTCTTGAACTTGCGCTGCTTAATAACGAGGCCCCCGCGGACCTGAAGGATCTGCTGATCGGTCCTTATGTTTCTGTAGAGCATAATCAAGTTCGTTTTTGGGTTCGCGTGCGAGATTCCGAGGAGACTCTCAGACGTAATGAACTGATAAATAGGATAAGGCGGGATATGACCGGTGTGCTTGGATTCGATCCGGAGCAGGTTCATCTTTCCGGTATGCTTGTTTTGTATAATAATATGCTGCAAAGCCTTTTCGGTTCCCAGGTACTGACGTTAGGTATCACGGTATTGGTACTAACGCTGATGTTTTTTGTGCTGTTTAAGTCTTTAAAAATAGCCCTGATTGCGATGCTTCCGAATATTCTTCCCGTCGCAGTTGTACTTGGAGTGATAGGGTGGCTCAAAATCCCTCTGGATATGATGACAATAACCATCGCGGCGATTGGTGTTGGCATTGCGGTTGACAATACGATTCATTATATTCACAGATTCCGTGATGAAATTCAAAAAGACGGCGATTATCTGAAGACGATGCATCGATGCCATGGAAGCATCGGACATGCGATGCACTATACGTCGCTGACGATTATTATTGGCTTTTCCATTCTTGCCCTGTCCAATTTTGTTCCCACAGTTTGCTTCGGTCTGCTGACAGGATTATCGATGTTAATCGCTCTTCTTGCCGACCTTACTTTTTTGCCCCGAATGCTGATTCTGACCAAACCTTTTGACAAAAGCACCAAAGAAGTTTAAAATAATACGGTTATGAGAGAAAAAACTATGAGATTAGATGTTTTGGCTGTTGTTATTCTGATTATTGCTATCGGAGGGTGCGCAGCTCCATCAAACAAAACGGTATCAGAAGATGCTGCTGCCGGCGTTTCCGGTGAGATGGCAGAAGATGGCGATTTTGACCTTCTGGAAGAAGAAATTGCCGAGCAGGCCGTTGAGGTATCCGATCCGCTTGAGTCTGTCAATCGTTTAATGTACGGTGTTAACGACGCGTTTTACTTCTGGGTTGCAAAGCCTGGTGTAGAGCTGTATACAGGTATAACGAACAAACCGATTCGTATAGGTGTTCGAAATTTTTTCCATAATCTCAGTACGCCTATCCGTTTTGTCAATTGTCACCTTCAGGGTAAAACAGCCGAGGCCGATGTGGAACTAGGTCGTTTCCTGATCAACTCTACGTTCGGTATTCTTGGTATCGGTGACCCTGCAAAGAAAGACCATGGCATGGAAATTCCCAAAAAAGAAGATTTGGGTCAGACTCTTGCGGTGCATGGTGTGGGAAACGGTTTCTATCTTGT
>VRUF01000249.1 GCA_019456245.1 Planctomycetota bacterium
GACCATGAGTTTAGGATGTCGATGACGGTGTTGGTGCGGATGTTGAATGTCATCGCTTTTACGATGTCCGGCTGGGTGGATTGAAAGCGGATGCCTGTGGATACGAATTTTTTATTTTCGATGCAGCCTGAAAGAGTCAGTGCGGCAGTCAGTAAAAGTAATAATATGCTAATTTTTGCCAGTTTATTCAAGATTGTTCCCTCGCTATAGGTTTAGTTCGGTTGTTTTGCAATCCCTCTTAAGCTCTATTTTCGGCTTAGATCAGACCTGTAAGGGCTGTTATCACTGTTAATACGCCGATAATGGTAGTTTTTCAAACACGGATACTGCCAGAATCTGATTAGCGAGAAGAACGCTGCTGGGAGCTTTCCTGCTCGCTGCAATACCTACATTCCCCAACGCAGACATCGTAATTTACGTCGGGTCGTGTATTGTGTTCGGTTTTTTGCTGAAATGACTTGAAATATTGGGTGTGGAAAATATAAAAAGTGCGTGATTCATTCGTATATTTGGTTATAATTGCAGTGTTGCGGCAGGGCTACCCTTGAGATCCCAGGGCCTGAGAACGTAAAAAAATCTGTTGAATGTTTAAAAGAGCGGTGTTGAATTATGAATATCATGGGAAAAACCCTGGCTGTGTTCTGTGTTGTTTTGTCGCTGCTTCTGTTTAGCCAAATCGTTTTTGCAACAGAACCGCCAACCCGCGTTTTGATTTACAGCGGCGCCAATAACCACAAGTGGCAAGAGACGACTCCGGCCATTAAGGACATACTGACTGATGCGGCAATAAGTGTCGATGTCATCGATCCGACCGGCAATGTTACCGCTCAACTGCTTTCAAAATACGACGTGATCGTCAGCGACTGGAATAATTATAAAGACAAGAGTCTGGATTGGCCCGAAGAAAACAAACAGGCATTTCTGGATTTTATAAGCAAAGGCGGCGGCCATGTTATGGTTCATGCAGGCGGCAGCAGTTTTTACGACTGGCCTCAGTACCATCAGATAGTCGCATCATGGGGCAAGCAAACCGGCCATGGGCCCAAACACGAATTTCCGGTAAACATTGAACTGCCTGACCATCCCATCTGTCGAGGAGTGAAATCCTTTCAAACAAGAGATGAGCTTTGGCAAAATACAACCTTCCCTGCCGGCAGCAAAGTGTTGATGACTGCTTTTTCGTCAAAGGAATTCGGCGGCAACGATAACGACGAACCCATCCTTACCGTTTCGCAATACGGCAGCGGCCGATGTGTCAATTTCACGCTCGGTCACGGCGCAGATATGATGACTAACCCTGGCTTTAAAACGGTGCTTATCCAAAGTGTTCTCTGGGCCGGTGACGTGAAAAATGCAACAAATTTCAAATGGCACAAAACCGACAAGAGCATTGCTCTGAAAAATAATGACAAAATAGTCTGGCAATTCAATTTCACAAAAGACGCCTCAAAACCATATTTCCATCCCGTTGCATTGATCGACGGGACGGTGCTTACAGAAGCCCGGCCTGACGATCATCCCTGGCATTACGCGTTGTGGTTTTCGTGGAAGAAAATTAATGGGATAAATTTCTGGGAGGAAAACCGCGAGACGGGAAAAAGTGAAGGTAAAACGGATTGGTCCGGCGTTAAGTTTGCAACGAATGACGATCATTCCGCTATTATCATAATGAATCTTACTTACAGCCATCAGGGGCAAAGACCTATCCTGTCTGAAAAAAGATTGATGCAGATATCGCCGCCTGATGCCGACGGTGTTTATTACATCGACTGGACTTCGGTGTTTACGGCGTGTTCGGCGACGGATGTTTTGCTCGACAGAACTCCATTGCCAGGTCAAGCCGGCGGTAAAAAATATGGCGGGTATGCAGGGCTTTCTGTTCGGCTAAACAGCAAAGGCGATCAGTGGGCAGTTGCCACCGAAAAAGGGGCGATCAATATGGACGAGGATAAATTCCGAGGCAAAGCAGAGTCCATGGATTATTCGGGGGTTTTCGATGGACAACCTGCCGGGATCGCGATACTGGATAACCCGAAAAATCTTAATGCCCCGTCACCGTGGTACGTAATTGATAATAAGCAAATGAAGTTTTTCACCCCGGCCGTTATATGCTACAAACCCCACAAACTCCAGGCAGGCAAAACCTTTAATCTAAGCTACAGACTTATCGTACATCCAAAGAAATGGAAAGATAAAAACCTTAAATCGCAAATCAAAAAGTATAGAGGTGAAAAATGAAAAAAAACAAATTTGGTCGACGACAATTTATTCAGCGGAGTGTTTTTGCAGCAACTGTTCCTACAATTATTCCTTCTACTGTGCTGGGTAAGGGGGATATTCCGGCGCCGAGCGAACGGATCAATCTCGGCTGTATCGGTATCGGCAAGAGAGGCAACCGACTATTGCGGCATGCTTTACAAAACAAGCAGGCTCAGGTCGTCGCCGTAAGCGACTGCTTTACTTCAATACGGGAAAAAGCACTCAAACTTGTCAAGGACGATTACACGGCACAAGGCAGACTGGGAGACGCCAAAGAATATGCAGATTTCCGCCAGATGCTTGCACGCGAAGACATTGACGGTGTCATCATAGCCACACAGGACCACTGGCACGTACCGCTTGCAATATATGCAGTCCAGGCCGGCAAAGACGTTTACGTCGAAAAACCTTTAGGCGTATCCGTCGATCACGGTTTTAAGCTTCGCAAACTCGTCCAGGACAAATCCGCGATTTTCCAGTACGGCACCCAGCAGCGTTCGGATCTTAGATTCAGATTTGCCTGCGAACTTGTCAGGAACGGTTATATCGGCAAGATCGAATCGATGGACGTCTGGGCCCCCAGCCTCGGTTACGGCCCGGAGATTGCCAAGCAATTTCCTCTCGATACTCCGACAAAAACTCCTCCCGCCAACATCGATTACGACCGCTGGATCGGTCCTGCCCAAATGAAGCCTTACTCCGATCTTCGTGTATCGACCCAGGGTACTTATCATATTTATGACTATGCATTGGGTTTCATAGCCGGCTGGGGCGTACATCCCCTCGATATCGCACAGTGGGGAAATAATTCCGAGGAAACCTGTCCGGTCTATTACAAAGGAACCGGCAAGGTCAATGAGGGCTCCATGTTCGATTCGCTTGGCATATGGGATATTAAATGCCGATACGCAAACGGCGTAAAGATGAATTTCATGGATGAGTTCACCGCAATGCCAATCGTAAAGAAATACCATCCGAAGCCGAATGGTCACGGAACAACATTCCACGGAACTGAAGGCTGGGTATGTGTAAGTCGCGGCGCTTTAGATTTCAGTGATGATAAACTGCGGAGGATCAAAATCAAGGACGACGACGTTCATCTCTATAAGAGCGCCGATCACATGGGCAACTTTATCGATTGCATCAAGAGTCGCAAGAAACCGATCTCGACAATCGAAGCGGCTGTGCAGTCGGATCTGATCTCGCATTTCAGCAACGCTGCTGCTCGCCTTGACAAGTCGATAAAGTGGGATCCGAAAAAAGAGAAGATAGTCGGAGACAGCAAAGCTGCCAAAGCCATCAACCGAAAACTGCGAAGTCCATGGGTCGTATAACACGTTTTTATTGATAATTTGCAATGGAAGCATATATATATGGCTTATTTAAACCGGATCTTTCTTTTGATTGTTATCGTTTTGCTTGGCGGTTCTTTGATCGCCGGTGCCGCCGAGAATGACTGGCCCGAGTTTCGCGGACCCGGCGGGCAGGGTATCGCCGAAGACGCCAATCCTCCAACAGAGTGGACCACGACAAAAAATGTTTCGTGGAAAAGGGGTATCAAGGGCCGGGGGTGGTCCTCCCCCATCGTTTATGCCGGCAGCGTTTATCTTACGACAGCGCTTTTGGATGAGGAGAAAAATCCTGTTTCGCTTCGTGTTGTTCGTGTTGATGCCAAGACGGGCACA
>VRUF01000250.1 GCA_019456245.1 Planctomycetota bacterium
ACGCCAAAGGTGCGATTATGAATATATAAAAAGAATAATTATTAACCATTGACAGAAAACCTCATAGCAGCACCTCACTTGCTTGGACACAAAAATGGCCAAGACACATTAAAAAACGCGGTCCTGGCCTCAAAAACAATACCCCCAAGGGGACTCGAACCCCTGTTACCGGGATGAGAACCCGGCGTCCTAGGCCGCTAGACGATGGGGGCGGTTAGGATTTTCAATTTTCGATTTTCGATTTACTATTGAGATACAGCCACTGGTAAGTGCTTGCTACTGCTTATTTTGCACCAAATAATAACGACTATCGACTAAATAGCGACGGGTGGACTCGAACCACCGACCTCAGGCTTATGAATCCCGCGCTCTAACCAGCTGAGCTACGTCGCCGTTTAATCATTAAGAGTCAAGCATTCTACAGGCAAATATACATTCTGCAAGCCCAAATACAAGTTTTTTACCCGAAAAAGACGCCCAGAAGGCTTAATAGGGAATACTTGCAGTCCGATACGGCCATTTTGCGGATAATTTTGCATAAAAAAACTGTTTTATGATAGATTTATGCTTATAATACCGTTTGATAAGCATAACTTTTCAAGGAGTAAAATTATGAGTAAACGGGAAATTGCTTCACTGGCCATCAAGTTGATGGGGGTATTTCTTATTGTCACCTCTATCGGGTATCTATCGATGTTTTTTGGGTTTATGAACGTATCTGGTTTGTGGCAGGGCGTTTTAATGTGTATTGGTTGTATTGCTTCGCCTGCATGCGGGATTTTGATCATTGTTTATAGCGATAAGATCGCCGCCAAACTGATACGAGAAGATAACGTTTATGTGCCGTCCGGTGAAGATGTGATGACAAAAAACGATGTGATGGCAATAGCGTTTGCGTGTATAGGGCTTTATATCGCAGTTACCGCGGTTCCGCAGTTATTCAGTGTTCTAATCAGATTTATAAGATTTACTGTATTAGAAGGGCAACTCTTTTCAGGAGGTGTTCGTTCTGCTCGTAGTATAACTACTCTTATTGCTCCTGTCGTAAAGTTGGGTCTGGGAGTCTGGTTGTTTGTGGGCAGTAGGGGTTTCGTTCGTTTGTGGCATAGGGTACGCGGTTAAATAGTAATACTAATTCAGGGACTTTTTTATTTTTTTCAGTTCTTTCAGTACCGGCCCGATAGTTTTTGCCGGGTGCAGCCTCGTGTCCCTGTCGCATGTCCAGGTTATTGGGAATTCTTTAATCCGGTACCCCGCTTTTTGTGCCCGCAGAATTATTTCTATGTCGAACATGAAACCCTCTGTTATGCAATCCGCGTAAAGCTCGCGTGCGACAGATCCCTTGTAGACTTTGAAACCGCATTGCGTATCCGTAAGGTGCCCAGGTATCTTCGTCAACCTGCTTACGATGAAGCGAAACATTACCGAGCATAGTCTGCGGTAGAGAGTTTGCGGGTTCGTTATTTTTGTTTTTGCATGCACCCTGGAACCGTGGGCGATTTCGCAGTGGTTATTTTTGATCAGTTCCAGACCGTCCAGCACATTTTCATATGGAACGCAGCAACCGCAATCGGCAAACATGACGTAATCGCCTGTTGAGATATTTACACCTCGTTTTACAGCGTTGCCTTTGCCGCAATTCTGTTCGGAGCGCAGAATGTAGCTCGTGACATTGGCTCCCAGTTGATCCCCGGCCTGGCGGGCTATGTTGGTGGTGGTGTCGCTGCTTCCGTCATCTACGACGATAATCTCGCCTGCGAAATTGTAGTCCTGAAGGAATTGGGCAGCGACCTGCATATCGTGCGCGATTTTTTTTGCCTCTTCAAATGCCGGTATTACTATCGATATGTCCATTTAGTATTGCTTTCCATAACGCCGTTGTGTTTTCAGTATTATATATGAATTGTGTGTAATGTCTAATAAATAGTGTTCTCACCCTTATCAGGGCACCGGTGAGATTCTGTTTGACATTTTGTGGATTTTGGGGAGAATACTTCAATAGTAGTGCCCGAAACCAATTGACAATAAAGGAGTGCCAAAATGAAGAATGTGCTGGTTGTGCTAGTGATCGTTGTAATTGTGGCCGTGTTCATCGGCATCGGTTTGAACAGGAAGGGCTCAGTCCCTGCATCTCAGGCAAAGCGGATAGCTGTTATCCCCAAGGGTACATCCTCTGTTTACTGGGAATCGGTCCATACCGGAGCATTGAAGGCAGGCGCCGAACTTGGCTACGATATATCATGGATCGGGCCCGAGCTTGAGACCGACCGTGAGAGACAGATCCAGATCATCAATGATTTTATCGCTCAGAAAGTCGCTGGGGTTGTCCTAGCTCCAAACGATGCCAAGGCGCTTGTCCCGATTGTCGAAAAGATGTACGATATGAATATCCCATGCGTGATTGTCGATTCCGGGATTGACACGGATAAGTATGTCAGTTTTGCAGCCACAGATAATTACCAGGGCGGAGCTATCGCTGCCGGACGGCTTGGCGAGATACTCGGCGCAAAGGGCAAGATTATAGTTGTCAAGTTTTTACCGAATTCCGCTTCAACCGATGCAAGGGTTAAAGGGTTTAAGGAAACCATCGCAAAGGATTTTCCTGATATTGAGATCGTCGACGATCAGTATGGCGGCGGAACCGTTGAGTCCGCACTTGCTGCTACTGAGGATATGCTTACAAAAAATATCGTCCTTGACGGTTTGTTTGCCTGCAACGCATCTACCTCGACAGCGGCGGCCCAGGCTCTTAAGAGTCAAAAACGTGCCGGCAAAGTTAAGATGGTAGGCTTCGATGCCGAGCCCACGTTGATCGATAACCTAAAGGACGGTACTATCGACGCACTAGTTGTACAGGACCCGGTTAAGATGGGTTACATTGGGGTTAAGACGATCGTCGCCAGGCTAAATGGCGAGGAAGTTCCCAAGCAGATCGATACGGGTGTCAAGCTGATCAAAAAGGTCGATCTTGAGGATGAAGAAGTTAAAGCTTTGTTGAGCCTGCAATGATCATGGCAGATAATACGCAAGAGTCGCAGGGCGATGATATTGCTTTGCGGATGACGGGAATATCAAAACGATTCGGACCGGTGCAGGCGCTTTCAGACGTCAGCTTTACGGTTCGCAAGGGTACTGTTCATGCGCTTGTTGGCGAAAATGGTGCTGGCAAGTCCACACTCATGAAGATTCTCGCCGGTGTTTACAAGGCCGATAAGGGCAGTATCACCATCGGCGCCCGGAAGATGTCATTTGTCGACCCTGCCGATGCCATCGCTGCCGGCGTTTCGATGATCTACCAGGAGCTTGATCTTGCAGAGCATTTGACTGTTTCCCAGAACGTTTTCCTTGGCAGAGAGATTAAGGGCAAGTTTCCTTTCTCGATGAATCTTACGCGGATGGTCGACCAGACACGCGAATTAATGGACCGGTTCAGTTTTGCCATAGACCCCGAGGCGGTTGTCGAGGACCTTTCCACAGGCGATTGCCAAATCGTCGAGATCGTTAAGGCCCTCATGCGTAAGGCGCAGATAATCGTTATGGACGAACCTACGTCTTCGCTTTCCGAGGGAGAGGCGAAACGCTTGTTTGAAATCGTTTGCGATTTGCGCCAGCGCGGGTATTCGATAATTTATATTTCGCATCGTCTGGAAGAAATCGTCAACCTTGCCGATGACATAACGGTTTTGCGCAACGGTGCCGCCGTTCATTCCGAACATGCCGCAACACTGAATATTGATATGATCGTAAAACACATGGTAGGGCGTGAGCTTACGGATTTTTTCCCGTCACGTGATGCAAAGATCGGCAATATTTGTTTCCAGGCGAAGGGCTTATCCTCTGATTTTGACATCGAGGATATTTCGTTCCAGGTCCGTACTGGCGAGATCGTCGGCATGGCAGGTCTGGTCGGTGCAGGGCGAACAGAGGTTGCA
>VRUF01000025.1:0-8790 GCA_019456245.1 Planctomycetota bacterium
AAACACCCTTCTTTTTTTCAGGTTTCTTTCCTGCCTGTATTTCTGAGAATGATAAACCTTTTTTTCCTTGTTTCTTTATTTCTTCAAATGTTGGCATAGTTACTCGGGTACAAAATCATCGTCTCCAACCTTCTTATGCTTTACCCCGTCTATGGTAACTATGTCGCCTATGCTGGCGTTTTTTGCTTTTGTTTCTTCATCGTCACCACTGGCTGTTTCGTATACGTATTCATCAAACTCGTCTAAGAAAATCGCGTCCCAATATTTCTTTCCTTTCTCACCATGCTTTTTAATAAACTCTCTTTGTTTACTGTTAAAATCTTCTTTACTTTGAAAAGACTCAGGAACGTCAGCGGCCATACCACCTTCCCGGCGGCGCTGTTCTGCAAGAGCTCTCGTTGCGTCAATACTTGCTTCCTCTTTTCTAACTTTTCTCCCGGCAGTAGATTTTTCAGTGATAGCGTTCTCAAGCGTCGAGTAAATGAAAAGGAAATCTCCCCAACCTTTCTTCTGAAGGTCTTCAATGAAAGTTTTCTTTTCCTCGTCGCTTTTTCCTTCATATTCATCAACAAGTGACGGAGAAAGCTGGCTGATAAATCTGTCTCTAAGCTCCTCTAGTTTTTCTTTATGTTTTGTTTCTTCTGCTTGACGGAACTCTCGGAAGAGTTTGTATTGTGCTTCGGCGGCTTTCTCAGCTTCGTTAATCTGTTTACGCAGGTTGTCTTCAACAGTGTTAAGATTATCCATTCTGTCACGTAAGAGTCCTGCTTCACCTGCATCACGCGCGGCTCTTGCTTCCGCTAGAAAAGCGTTCCTCTGGCTTTCCAGTTCCGCAATCTTATCGGCGGCCGCTTGCTCCCGTCCTGAAATAGCGTCTCCAAACGAAATAGGAGTAAACCTTCCTGATCCCGCGAGGCCATAAGCTTTCACCCGGTCTATATTTAGTTGGTTAATTCTCTCCTGCTCAGAGATCCTTTTATCGTATGTGGCGCCGATTCGCGCAATCGTAGCCGCTACGGTAGCGTCTAAGGCCGCCAAAGAGGTGTCATAGTACCTTTTCTCGCTTTCGGCGCGCTCACGGGCGATTCTGTTTGACTCATTTATGCTCTCCTGAAGCCTATCAATACCCACATTGTAAGCGTCTATAAGCGGGTCGCCGGTAGTCTCTGTCTTCTCAACTTTTGATTTATCTTCAACTCCTGTGTCTAGTGCCCTCTTCTCAGCTTCGGTTTTTGTTTCGGTTTCTCCTTGTTCGAATCCTTCAATTATCTCATCAAGGGTATCGCTGTCTTGTTTGTATGTTTGACCTAAATCTTCAGAACTGATTACTGAAGGCGTCTCTTCAATATTCTCTAGGGTATCGCTAAATGCCGTGAACTTTTTTGTGGGAGCGTCATAACTACCTTCCCGATATCCTTCAGAAGTCAGTAAGAATGAGCGATCGTCAACAGAAAAAACCCCACTCCCTCTCTGAAGCGCTGTGCCTAAGCGGCCGAATTCTTGTTGTGTGAGAACATGGCGCATGTTATATCGCGTACACTACTGAGTATCCTAATCCGCCAGCTCCGCCAGCTCCGCCGGTTGGATCTGTTCCGCCAGCCCCGTTAGCACCGTCAGTTATCAAACTACCACCACCTTTGCCTCCTGCGCCACCTAACGCAGTCGTGCTACCAGACCCTCCGGCACCAGCCGCGCCACCAGTAACAGTAATTGTTCCTGAATTGGCTGTAAGAATCTTATAAGCAATTACAACACTGCCGCCTCCGCCGCCGCCTCCGCCGCCGCCTCCGCCGTAGCCGCCACCAGAGCCGTTGCCACCAACTGTGGCAGCAACACCCTTTGCATGAATAGTTCCTGTAAAATTCCAAGCTCCGCCACATTCAATATACAAACCGCCGCCGCCTTTTGAACCTGCTCCGCCGCCACCGTTGCTGACGCCACTGCCTGCTCCCCCGCCGCCTCCGCCGGCACCAGGTAAGGCAAATCCCATTAAATCTCTGTGAAGCGGGAAGAAATCAGCCGAAGGAATGCTAGTAGCTTTATCACCTTCAAGCGAGTTAGCGCTACCAGAATTATCAAGACCGCCGCCTCCGCCCGTAGTCGTTCTTTGGTCAATCAATACATCTAAGAAAAATTGAGCGACGTCAGAGCCTACAACGCCATCATTAGCCCCGCCTTGCGCGCCACCAGCCCCGCCGTCAGCTCCCAGACCGTCTATGTCAATTAAAGGTACAGTCGAGGAAGTCAGGGTCACGGCTCCCTGCGAGAGTAGAATTACTTTCGTGCCATTTGCATGCGGGTTAGTAAAAGCAAGTTTACCTGTACCGGTTATAGAAATTGAAGTGTATTGCTTGATAACAACAGCAGCACCCAGCAAGTCAATGGTTGTTGTCCCGGAAGCAATAGACAACGCTCCGTCATTACCGTCACCGCCAAAACCTGCGATTGGAGGGATTATTGACGTGTCTAGTAGGCCTGTGGATTTAATTCTCGCTACTTTACTCGCGCCAGTTTCGGCGGTGTCGTCATTGGTGACGTATTTGTTGGACGCTGAAGGAGTGCCGGACGTTCCCGCCAAAGCATCTTGAATATCTTCGGTAATTTTCTGGTTAAAACCCGGTGAGAAATATATTTCTGTTGTTGAAAGAGAAAATCCTATGGTTACCTCCGTTGTCCCCGGTGAGTTTGCAATCGCGCCGGCAGTGTTTCCAGCGTAATAAATATTTGAGGCGGTTAAACCTGTCTGGTTATTGTCATAACCCCTAATTAAAACGCCTCCAGTGATAGCATTGCCATCTGTTCCAGCGCCCTGTGCTATTCCAAGAAGCACGTTCTCAACCGTAGCGGGCGTATCCGCATCGCAGAGTTTCCACTCTCCGTCGGAAGTGTCAAGGTAGATAAGATTTCCTGCAGCAACCGTCTCCCCAGCATCACCAGCAACAACAATTCTATTCGCCGGATAAGTACCTGCTACCACCAAATCAACATAGGCCTTGCGCGCCACGTCATTATCGTTAACCGGGTTTCCTGCGGTAATCACTGGCAGTTTCGCAAATGTCTGTATTTCGTTCCAGGTATTCGCGTTCTCAAGATAAAGATTCGCTACAAAAAGAGGGTCATTAGAGACAATTACCTCCGCACCAGACTGAAAAGCAAGGCCGGTCGAAGCTCCTGCATATGGTGATGTTGGGTTAATGTGCCGCCCGCTTGAAGCGACTGTAAGAGTAGCAGTGCCGTCTCCCGCAACTGCAAGAGCGTCAAACTTTATAATCTCCATTTGGGTTCCCGACCTCACTACAATGACCCCGTACTCTCCGAAATCTGAAAACGCCAGGGCATTATCCTTTGAATCTACAAGTTTTCGGAGCACTACCGACGTCGCCGCGGCGGTAAGAGGTGATTTTAAAAACGCTTTTTTTGCTACAACAATGTTTAAACCCATGGTGTTATTATATCATCATTTTGCTATGAATAAGTTGTTTCCAATCTTCCGCGGAGACGGTCTGTCGTCCCACCAAATCGCCAAAAGATGAAATTCATTTTCTGTACCAGAAATAGTAAAGATTGGGCGGAAGTCAAAGTATGAAGTTGCGTTTTCTTTGTCAAAAAGCACTGCTCTGCGAAGTTCTGTAACAGCCATATCAACTCCGGCTCGGGATCTCGTCGCGTAAGGGTGCTGTGCCCAGCCATCGTCCTCACTCACAGCGTACGTTTCCACTTCTGAGCCTTTGAAAGTGACCGTGCTTTCTTGTTTTGAGCCTGTTTCCTCATATTCGTGCTTCAATTCAACTTCCGTATTAACATTCAACCGTGTTGACATACCGAATATAGTATGTTGTTTATAGCGAAGCGGGTGATCCCCATGCCAAAGACCGAAAGCGATTTTAGATTCTATCGGCGCATCTAAATCATTCCGGCCACTGAACAATGTAAAGGTTTGGTTTTCTGCGTTGTGGTGACCGAATCTCACCCCGTCAATGACAGAGATGCAGTTGAGAGGCATAATTTGCGGCGGCTGGAAATATCCCTCAACCATATCCAAAATAATGAGCGTACTGTCTACTGGGCAAATAATGTAAATTGCCCGTTCGAGGTAGTAGAGACGAACATCGGTCATATCCACTCTCTGAAGCAGAGCTTCTACATCATCAGAAACAAGCTGAATATCGTCCCGAGCGGTAATCTCCAAAGTCCTGACCCTGTTAAGGGTGTTATCCTGCGCCATGTAAAGAATATCTCCCTTATATTTAGCTGCCGCCATTGGCAGAGCGCCTTTGTTCCCGCCGGTCTCGTATTTATTTACCTCTACCCAAAGATCATAAGGGTTTTGCTCGACTGACTTAGTGATTTTGTACCAATCATCCGCATCAGAAATCCATAGAACGTTCTTTATAGTCGGGTCGTCGTCCTTCCTAGAAATCATAGCCGTAAAATTCCCGTCTAAGACAAGTAGAATGGGAGTCAGCGCCGTCCTGCTCCCGGCGACCGGTTGCGTGAAATCAAGACCAGTGGAAAGAGAATATGTTGCTACATGCGAGAAGTGCATGTCCACACTGTTGTAACTTGCGACGACTATATGATTTTGGAAACTGTAAATCGCGTCTATATCGTATGTAGAAGCAATCTCATTGGCGAATTTAACGGGCTTTGCAATAATAACGTCGTCCGCCACAGGAGTAGTATCAAATGTTCCGCTGATGTTTAACGTCTGAGCAGTAGGATCGTTATTCTGGCTCTCCTCGCTGTTTGCAACTACAGCCGTTCCTATGAAGTGAAGAATTGTTTGTGCTGTACCCGAGCCATCATCGAAACCTATTTGCAAACAGGTTTTTGTAGTGTCAAGAACAACTGTGTTTGAAGTCGCGCTTGCAACGTCTTCAATAGCGCCATTCCATTGATAAATGGCCGTAGTACCATCAACAAAAAACAATCGCTTTTTAGTGATGCTGCTGTTGATGTCTACCCAAGTCGCAAAAAACACTCTTGTGGTACTAGAGTCAATTCCGGTGAAGATCGTATACCATAACTTATTGTATTTTACCTGAACCGTGTTCCCATGCACTCGAATAGGCCTTTGACCGCCGGCGGCGTCTTTCCATACGAACTCAGAGTGAATTGCTTCCTGGACTGTCGCCACTACTCCGTCATTAACAAGCCCCTCACGCGTGTAGATTTTCCCCTTGTTCACGAGAACATCTTTACTCGGGAAAGCAAGATTCTGTGCCGGGATTTTAGTTAGATCCGCCCCTTCTCTATAACCTGAGAACTCCTTTATAATCATCAGTCAAGGTCGCTATCCTTTCTCTGAAGCCGACTGATTCCAATAGGTTCAATGTCTATCTCCGGGGATTTCGAATAAGAAAGCGGCGCTTCGTCGCTTGGGTGCCTCTCATAGTAATTATCCCATGCGCGCGCCAATTTGCCCGTAAACCTCTTACTTGCTTGTCCGTCAACCGCGTCAAAAGTCGCTGCCTGTGTAACGAGCAGGCACATTTCGTAATGCAGGACGTTTCTAAGATCCCTGCCAAAGTTCACTTCGTCCTTATTGGCTCTAGAGACCGTGCTCTGCCATAAGACGCCTGCGCTCGTTGCGTATGGCCTGTCCGAGAAATATTGCAGAAACCAAGGAGTATATTTTTGAAGAGTAATTTTATCAAAAATAATAGTAGGAGTAGCTCCTGTTGTAGCCGTAACAATAATAGACCACTTTGTGATATTTGTGGCAACAGGACTTCCTGTTTTAGTCCTGTCAGCCATGTTCGCGCGCATCATATTCCAGCCGTCAATGAGTTCGCTTACATCAATGGTTATTGAAAAGTAATTAGTATCATCAGTCTTTAGACGGAACTCAATAGTTGATACCTTGGTTGCGTCAGTAATGTAGGCAGGAATAATCAGCAACCCCCTTAAATGATCTGATATGTCTTGTGCCGTAGCAAACGTGTCCCCGAGCTCCACTCCCGCATCTGAAAAAGTGGCCTCTATGCTTGCGCTCCCCTGCAAAAAATTGTGCTCGTTCAGGGTCGGCGTTCCACCTGACAGTGTTCCCACAACGTTCATAGCGTCAATAGTAAGGATAGTTCCTGTCTCTGCGTGGCGCACGACAATAAACTGCACCCCGTTCACATACTCAATCGTGTATTTGTTTATCGGTAGAGTCGCGAAAAAAGTCTTCGGCGGAACGTAACCCCAAGCCCTTTTCTCGTCTACCATGAGCCCCATTTCCGTTGCCGGATAGAGAGAAGACGGCGCGAGAATATCAACTGGCGCGTAATAAATCCCCAACTTCTCTGCAAGTCCATAAATAGGTACTCTCCTTTTAAGAGTGTCCGGCCGGCAGTTATCAAGAACTTCCTCAACCGCACGCCTTATTATTATGTCCCAGTCTACCGCTAGAGAGTTTCCTCCTTCAAATTCAATTTCTACATCGCTAATAAGTTCCGTGGTTTTAAGCATGATCTCTACTCAGGAATCCTTTTTAATTCAGCATTTAACTGGGGAATTAAGTTATCTAATCTTGCGTCTCTAACAATTAGATTCCCTTTCTTGGCCTCAAAATCATAGACCGCAATTAAAAGCTGGTACTCAGTATAGGTCAGTGGATCACCGCTCTCATACTCAGCAACCAAACCAAGTTTTAATGCCGTATACTCATCCTTATTAAAAGAATAACATTCACCGGAACTGACGCAGAACTTAATATCCCCGGTCTGAGTTATAAACAACCCGCCAATAATCAAGACTGCGCCGGCCGCTACAGTCAGTAAAATAGTTCTTACTTTTTCGGGTATCATCTGACATTTAATCTTATCTCTAACGACTGAAGGACTTGCGCGGTTCGTGCTTCATTCTCATTTGAGTTTTTAAGTTCACCGGCCACTTCCTGTATCGCCACGTTTATACTGCCCAAAACTTTAGTCTGTTCTACAAGATGAGTGCCGATAATCTCGTTCTGACTCTGTTGATTTATGAAAATAACGTAAAGCGCGCCGCCCAAAAGCACAGCCAAAGCGCCCATTTTAAGAAGTTCGGTCAGTAAACCTTTGTTATTGAGGGTCTTCATACTCTAACTATATCCTCAAACTTCATTTTAAGCTGACCGATAATGATGATCTGCATTTACCAGTTGTTTGTAATGATAAGGTGAGTCGAGGACGCGGCGATACCAATTTTTCGGGTTACGGTACCGGTTGCGTTTGAGATTAGGCCATTGCTATCCGAGAGATAATAGGGCGTGCCGGTGCTCAAACTTGAGAAGCCGCCTACAATCCCGCCGAGATTGACAGTTACGTTAGCGGGCGCCGTAGCAGCCGCGTTGGTAAATCCAATAAAAGCGTCGCTCTGGTCGGTACTGGTAGCGCTTGCCTTATAAACAGCACTGGCCGTTTCCAATATTTCGATTGCGAAGTTGAAGTCTTTTGCGCCGGTAGAGTCTATAAATGAATCACCACCGTTTGTGCTGTGCATAGCTTTTTCTCCACTAAAACACGACACATTACAACCAAACCATTGCGGATAGTTACTACTGTCGAGCGAGCCTGAACGCTTCATCCAAAACCAATAGCGAGTACCCTCAGTGTTCTCGAATGCTGGTGAGAGCGTAAGTGTGTAATCTAGCGGGTCTGTGGTAAGAGTGGACATGTCCAGCGTAGTTGAACCATGAACAGTGGAGGTAGCTGGCGAGTTAGAGCTATCAGCAACCAAATAAATTTCTATATTGCCCGTTGGTGTGCCGACTTTATTTAAAACAAACGTTACTATTTCTACTGAAGTAGTGGAAGTTAAAGTACCGTCAGTCCAGCTTTGTGCCACTTCTTGTGTGCCAGCAACCCTACCAAAACTTTGTTGGTTATCATCCGCTCCCCCGCTGTCTAGCCAGACTCTTGTAACCGTGCCACTTGCTACGCGAACCGCGTCATTTGCCGCCAAGTCTTCACCGGCGATTACGGAGTATGAAAAGCTACTACTATCGCCACTAGCCGCCGTTGTCTGCGTAGTATTGTCAGGGAAAATTAACGCGGCGCCAGAACTAGAAATTCTAACATCGCCAAAAACATGCAATTCCGAAGCGGGCGTGGTGGTGGCGATACCCATTTTTGCAACCGTTATGTTAAATGCTCCTGCATCCCAATTAGCTGTGAGAGCTTTAGTCCCGTCTTGTCGTATAAAGATTTGGTTCAAGATTTCAGAGGTTGTTGGAAATGCTAATCGTGATACATTTGTTCCTTCTGCATAAATGGCAACCGTTGCCCCAGAGCCACTCCCAACGTCAGCAAATAGCTTGACTAAAATTCTATCGGTTGCAAGTAAATCTACATCTGCGGAAGTATGTGTAAACAATGAAACCGCAGCTTTTGAAGTTACAAGTCCCGAAGTTGATGATGTTGCTATAACCGTTTCACCACCACCAGAAGCCCTTTTGTATATTACTGCATAAATGTTTACATCAGAATTACCTGCTGTCCTTTCTGCGTGAAAGTGAGCTTCAAATGTTCCTGCTGGAATATCTAAAATACCCAGACCACCCGTTTCATTAGTGAGGAAGTTGACTAAAGCCTGGTCATTTGTGGACGCTGTTAATCCTGATATTGAAAGCGTTGATTCTGCGCCTCCTAAAGCAGCCGAGGTCATATCAAAATAGATACCACCAACATCTGATGCCGTGTTATTCCAAAAGTAGTCAACATCAAATGCTGTTGCTGAAGTATCTACATATATTTTAGTAACTGCATCCTGGTCTAATGTTGGGTCTGCAAGATTTATAATTTTATTACTATTCAAATCAAGAAG
>VRUF01000025.1:8800-12578 GCA_019456245.1 Planctomycetota bacterium
CAAAGTGCCTTGTATCGCCCCGCCAATACTCAAACTCCCTATCGTTCCCGAGGTCGAATCCAAATCAGTCAGCCATATTGTTGCAACCCGGTTTGAAGTTGAGCCGACCTCCCATGTCGAAATAACAGGGTTAATCGCACTACCAAGAAGCTTCCAAATATTCTGCCCGAAAACCTGAGCTTGTGCAGGAAGCCCTACTGTCGATATAGCTCCGACTAGAAAGATTATTAAGAATAAAAGTAGCTTTTTCATTAAAACTGGTAGATAAAGGTTACGCCCTCACTGCTTACAACTGCATCAACATATATCGTATACAAATCTTCAACATAAAGGATTATGGACGTCCCCGGAGAAAGAGCAATACCCCGTCTTGTTGCTAGTGCCGCGACAACATTTGCTCCTCCAACAACAACGTAATCGGTATTATCCAATTCAGCCATTATAGTAACTTTCCGAGCTGAGGTAATCGCGGCTACAAGCCTTTCCGCTGTGCCTGCGGCCGCTACAACTTTTCTTCCATCATCTATGTTTGGGAAACTTTGATCCATGATTTTAACGCTCTCATCCCTGCCCCGAAGGGCAGAGTGAAAGCACTATGATCCGTGTGCGTAAGCAACGAGGTAAAAGGTCGTCCCGCCAATATCAATCGCTATCTGGTGCTTTGCCGCTCCCGCCGAAGTAATCGCGTCTGCACGAGCCTTCAAAACCGGATCGTCTAAATCCTCAGTAGAGAAATCAGGATAAATTTTCTTAAATGGTAATTTTCGTCTAGCCATGGTTTTGAATTAAGGGGGCTCCCGAGAGAGCCCCGTTAACTTAGGTCGTTGCCTTACTTACTAGCATACCCTTTCCTGACACTGCGCCGATACCATAACAGGCACGGGCGGTGTAAGAGAGGATCCACTTGTCCTGGTTTCTTTCGGCCGGCGCAACCATTGGAGAAAGCCAGGAGACGTAATACGCTTGGAGCGAAGTCTCAGGCATTCCGCCAAGAGAAGCTAAGAACCAGTAGAATGCTAAGTTACTATTTGAGACATTGAGAGCCGTGACATCGAACTCTATAACAAGATGCCTATACTTGTTTCTGTAAGTGTTCTTAACACCTGCATTAAAGTTCGTTGAGCCTTCAATCTGCTCGGGCGACATTGAGCCCAGAATCCGAGAGATTCTGTTTTTCATTGTTGCCTTCTCGGAGGTTATGATCGTGTTGGGTTTCATAGAAACCCGCTGACCGTAGTTGTCCGTCACGTTGTAGGCGAAGAAGTCCTCGGCCGACTCCAACGAAGTTTCTGAAACAGAAGGTGCTCCCGAAAGAATGTTGGTATAGGTCGTGGATGATTTCTTCAACGTGTGAGCAGTGTCTAGGAACGGCTGACCGTCCCCGGTTGTGGTGTCAATAGTGAACCCACCATTGTCAGTGTATGAAGAGCCGTCACCGAGACCGATGAAGTTCCTCATATCTAACTCAATCTTGTCAACAACGTCCTTCCCAGTTTGGGTGGCGTACTGAGCAAGTTTGTGGGCGGTGAGCGCTTTATACGCTTCACCAGAGACAACGCGAGTAACAGAGATAGTTTTCCGAACAATGTCCTTGGTATATCCTTGGGCGATCTCCCGCTGGACGGACGCTTGTCCTTCAACTTTCTGTTCCGCGAACCTCTCACGATCAACCTCCACAATTCTTTTTCTATCTGAACTCCAGTCGCCTTTCTCGCGATGGAAAACCCTCCGCACATCCCCTGCGGGGCGGTGGATCTCCTTCACAAAGGACTTTCTAACTAAGTCCTGGACGGCCGGAAGTGTCATTGAGTTTATAAGCATGTGGTTTGGTGATTAGTGATTGGATTTTTAGTTTAGTGATTAGCTCTAGATTATTCGACTAGTAATCTTAAGCTACGTCGTACCAGAAGAGAGTTACTGTTGCCGCTCCCGCTGTTACCGCACCCCAGTCCGAACCGGCGGTGACAGTAAGTCTAGGAGTTTTTGCGGCAGAGTGGTGTCGTGTTCCCGAAGGAGCACCCAAGTCTGCGCCCGCGGCTGCAGTAGCGAAAATTGAAGGGCTACCGGTGTTGTAACGATCAACAGTAGTACCGTCTCCAACTTGAAGAACAGCACTGGAATCCCCAGCGAAGCCAGTGATAGCCGTGATAATTACACGTTCGAACACTGCTCCTGCTGGAATTGATACAGCAAGATCAAGAGTTCCAGCTGCACCTCCACCGTCAGTGAAACCGCCGAATGCAACGACTTGCTGATAGGAACGTAACTCAAATCTTTTACCCGCGGTTACAAACTTACCACG
Source organism: Planctomycetota bacterium (assembly GCA_019456245.1). Classification (GTDB taxonomy): domain Bacteria; phylum Planctomycetota; class Phycisphaerae; order Sedimentisphaerales; family Anaerohalosphaeraceae; genus VRUF01. Next base: position 11,103 of record VRUF01000025.1, read on the forward strand.
AACTTGAGTGGTGGAGATCAAGCGGGTGATACGAACTGCCCCCTGAAGGTTTGAGTCAACATTGAGGCCATCCTCGTCATTTAAGTCGAAGACCTGACCGACCATAGCTACCAAAGCAGTACCCGTATCAACATCGAAGTCATACTCTGCTTCCTTGTGGCTCTCAAGAACAGGCACAACCTTATCCGAAGCGTAGTCAGAGTCGGTTGAAAGAATATCCTTTTGAATTAACCCCAAGATTTCAGAGCGCGGAGTTGTGGCAGTTGCTTTAACAAGCTTACCCGCCGAGTTCCGCGTAACGACATCGTTAAAATCAAACGGCTGCGAAGCTGGCGCTATATAGTCGTTAATTAAATGCTCTCCGTTAATTTGTTTTATCATTTCGGTATTTTTTTTAAATTAAAACGCAAAAAGCGCTGTGTTAGCGCTTCTCTCGACAAAAGAAGCGCCGACTTTGGCTCTCCTCCTGCCTTTGGGTGACCCGGCTGCAATCCGGGAGCTTATTAGAGGTTGAGGCGTTGACCAGATTTCTCCCACGCCTCTTGGTTAAATTTTTATCAGAACTGTTAATTTTAACAAGAGTCTCGCTTGTTCTAATTACTGTGAATATTATAGCATAATGAGATTTAATATCCTGTGGATAACTAAGAAGAGGGGTTTTAATCCCTCTTCATGCCTGCATGCAGGCAGTTGTCGCATACTTTCGGCATCGCCTTAGATCCTTTCTTACGAAACTTTATGCTGCATTTCTTACAGGTGAATCTACTTTTTCTCGCCATTCTTATTCTTGTCAACCGCTGCCTGAATCACTTCCTCTGCGTATTTCGCTGCGTGGCCGGTGTTGAATTCGCCGCCAAACTTATCTCTGGCAACGTGCAAGAGCACGTCTAACGCCTTGTTAAAAACCGTAGTTCCTCCTGCTTCAATCGCCCCACCTACGATAGAGGCTAACTCCACTCCAAGCGTAGTCACGAGCCTGTATGTAATCTTGTGGAATTCAAAAAGCTTCGCCATTGCAATACGCACTTCCTCGTTCTGCTCAAGTAACTTTTTCCTAGTATCCTCGTCAGCAAACTCAGGAACATAAGATAGCTTCTGTGCCTCCTTAATAAGTAAGGGGAACAGCGAAAAAACTTTTTCGTCATGCTCAACCTGAACGGTATAGTCTTCCAACTCGTTTGGCGTAACAAATTCAAACCGCATTTGCTTACAATACTTCTCTAAATCGCGGCCGGAGGGCTTATTGCTCCTGAAATGGTCTACAATCTTACTTATTTGTGCCCGCTTTCCTTCACTCATGCGTTCGCCATTCTCCCCTCAACCTCGACTTCTTTGCCGTCAGGTAATTTAACTAAGAAAGTGTTTTTAACGTAGCGCCTCACCATGTCAACCGGCCGACCGGTCTCTCGGCTAATTGTTTGTCCGACAACTTCCTGACTCTCTGTGCGATCAACCCTCAATACTTCACAAACAACC
>VRUF01000025.1:12588-19218 GCA_019456245.1 Planctomycetota bacterium
ATTCTGGGTCTTTCATCATCCTAAGACGTGCGTTCTTATAATCCTCCACAATCTTCCCCGAGATCCTCCGTAAACGTATGGTTGGTTTTCGGTCTTCAACTCTCTTTGCCTGATCTGGGGTGGATTCAAGCATTGCTTTCAATGTCTGAATTTGCTCCTTTGACAGCGCGTCTAGGTTAATAGGAATTGGTGTTTTAGGAACTGCTACTCCTGTGCCTTCCTTCTCTCCTCCTTCCTGCTTGAGTTTCGCCCCAACTTGTTCGGACGGAGACGGTTGCGGCGGTTGCGGCGGTGGTGTCTCCCCTCCTGTTCCCGATGGAGTGTTCGTTGGTGCTTCCCCTGGTTGCGAGTTAGTTTGGTCTTTTTTTGTTTCTTCCATGTTATAGCTTATAAGTCCCGTCGTTGTCTCCACCCGTTGCTTCTTCAACGATTTCGTTTACACCGTGCGGGTCGTCCTTATCTGTCGTCCCTTTAACTGTTTTACCCTTCTTCTGGGTTTGTTCTTTCGGCGGCTTGTAGTCAGGAACGAGCTTTGCCGCCTTTGCGACTCGTTCTTTAATAGCTTTCTCATCAAGACCTTCAAGATTGAAGTCCTTTGCGCTTTCGATTATCTGATTCGCGAGGTCAATGTTCTCAGCTCCGTCCTCTCCCTTAGCCAACTCCTTCGCAGTTGCTTTAACAATTTTATTCACGTCCGGCTTGGCTCCCTCTTCTTTCTTGGTTTCCTTGGTTTTATCCTGAATCATTTTGTTAATCACGTCTTTCAGCCCCGCAATCTCATCCATTTGGGTTATATCGGCTTCAGTCAGCTCATCGCGCTGTTCCTTAGTAAGGTCTTTAGAACGCTTGATGTCCTCAAACATTGGCTTCTCGTCAGTCTCTTTCTTACCTTCAGCAATTTCGTTTATCTTTCTAGTAAGCTTGTCAATAATATCTCGCTGGCCGGAGAGATTAGTTCCGTACGCCTCAATGTCTTTGCCATACTTATCTGTGATGTCCGTAATCTGCTTCCTTAACTCCAATACAAGCGGGTGTTTCTCAATCTCGTCTTTCTTCTCATCACCACCTCCACCGCCGCCCTCACCAGTGCCAGTGCCGGTGCCGCTCTCGCCGCCCTCACCTTCACCACCTTGGTTCACCGGTTCGCCAAAAACGTCCTCTTTAGGTTTTTGATTCTCCTCTTTATTTTCCTCTTTATTTTCTTCGCTAGGTTTCATTTCAATTTATAATTCATCGACTATAATGTGTCTTCTTCTTCTCCCTCGACCTTTGATCCTTCCGGTGGTTCTTCTGACCCACCTTTCTCTTTAGCTTCTGTCCGTTTGTTTATACCAACATACTTCTCAAAATCAATTATTACAGCAGCAACCTCGACAAGAGCCTGCCGGTAAATCAGTAACTCAGCAGGTCTTACCTTTTGTAGTATCTCTCGGGAAATTTGGTTAATCCTCGCCTGCAAGACAGCCGTAAGAGCTGTCTTGTGACTTTCCCAAACTTCGGCAACCTCTTTAACAAGAGCTGGACTATCTGCAACAGGGTCTTCCTCTATTTTTATAGGGTTAATGTTGAGCCCCCGGTTCAATAAATATTCTTCTAGTATCATCTTACATTTACCTCTTTCTTGCGTTCACTGCCAGCTGGAACTCGTTGAGAATTTATTACCTGCTCCTGGTCTAGTTTCTGGTATAGCTGCGTTGTGAAGGTATCGTCAGGCTTACCTGAAGTCTCCAAGTACTCTTTCTTCATCGCATCAATATTTACCACGGTTCCGAATATCTTAAGTCTGTTAGCAAAATCCTCCCACATAATAGCGAGCTGGATATTAGTGTCTTTTATGCGCTCTGGGATAATCTCAACGTCAAAGAAATACCTCCCCTCTCTGATGTGGTTTGGGTTCGCGAGGTAGTATTCTGTGGAGAAGCCTGCTTTCTTGTCTTCAAAAGACTTCTTAAATAACTCGTTTCTCGTGCCTTCAACGTCATAGTTCTCACCCCCAACCTCATCATTGAACTCAACGTCATTCTCAGTACCGGAAACGCTTACAGAAAAGTTTTGGTATACGTTAATTTTCTTGCCGTCAACAATAGTCTCTTTCTGCTTGATCGTATACTTGCTCTCGATTGTTTCGCACCGTCGCTCCGCCATTTGCAAAAATCCGAGCATAAGTCCGTCCAAGAGATAGCCTAGTTTGTCTCTCTGATTTGATTCAAGCAACTGCTCTTGCCCTAAAGTATCTGCGCCAGTTCCTTCACCCGCTGTAATACGGTTAATTGTCTGTGCTTCTATAATCTCTTTAAGAAGACCTACAAAAGAGAATTCTGGCTGGGTTATTCCCTTGTTCTCGGGATCCGCTCTTTCAAAGTCTTGACTGGATACGCCGTGAGTTACTTGCCCGCCACGGAACATGTTTCTGCTAAGAGTGTATTTGCCTTTTGATAAAATAGCCGGGTCAATTCCTTGTTCGAACTTGTTGGCGAGCATCTTAAGCGCCCAATCTACAAAGTCAGCATTGAACTTCGTCTTAGCAGGAACAGACCTCGCGTAAATCGAACCACGCAAACGTTCTGCCGGCACGTTCGATATAGGGTAATTGTTTCTCGGGTAAAAAAGAGTTAGGGGAGTCTTACGGCTAAAAATCATTAGCCCGTTTATAAAAATGTTAAATCGGTTGTGCTCTTTATCAAGTACCCGATGAATAATAAAAGTCTCTTCTGGTTTTTTAAGGCGTTTCACGTCAAAGAGCGTTAACTTCTCACCGGTCATTATTTCTATGTTGGTTGCCTCCTTTGGTATGTGATCCCAACGTTTCAGAGTTCCGAACATTGCATGAGCGTCTCCTTTCGACATTTCTTCCTCAATAGTAATTCGTGGTTGCTCTTGAATATTCTCTATTTCGGGATTACCAAAGATAACTTGCCTGCCGTCAAGCACGCGTGAGATTGCCCGGCGTAACTGCACTTCGTCTCCGTCTTCGTAAGTCAGTTCGTCTAAAAACTCATAAGTGTAATCCATAGTATCTGGATTCACTATTTTTTTCTCCTCTCCCTCCTTTTTAAGATACGCCTTAATCTTCTTCCGGTTCATCACTTCCCAATCTTCCAACACAAACGCATTGCCTTGCGTAAACACTTCCCAAAAAACAAGTCCTATAATATGTAAAAACTGCTCCCTCTTCCTAGAGAACTCGATACCCAACTCGTAAATCTTCCCCAGACCGCGTACCAGCTTCCCCTTACTGTCGTAACATCTTATCCGGTATTTGAAAACGTACTTTAAGAATATCGCTGCGAACGCGACAATCTTCTCATGCACAATACCAAGAGAAACTTCCCGATCGTCTTCGATGTTCCGGGGCGGTGAATAGTTAATTCCCTTTACTTGGTTGTATTCGTAAGCGGTAGAGTAGGCTACTCCGTTAAATACTAAAGACGCCTGCTCCCGCAACTCCAAATCAGTGTTGATTTGTTGAATCTTGTCCTGGGCATACTTCCACTCCTCCTCGTCGTTGCCGTAAGCCTTAGTAAGAAGCTCTTTGTGCTTCTCGTCTATTTCCTTTTTTTCATCTTCCATCTTCAATTTCTATGCGCCGGTTGCGCGCGGCCATCCACAGGCCGATAATAATTCCAACGACAATCCCGATTGATAGTCCCCACTCAAACATAAATATATTATAGCACAATTCTGATCGTAACCTGTGTGCTTTCGGTGCATAACTACAAACTCTTCGTTAAATGCCAACCCCCGCATTTAGGACAAGCGTATGCCCGCAATTTCGCCCCAGACATCTTACGTCTCAGATTCCGGGCGGATAAAGCGCCTTTCTTGTCATAGCACGCCTTCCCTTGGCAGGAGTCCAGGCGCGCGTGTTTTCCAAAATATTTGAATCGTTGCTTATTCTTACTCACATTGAACTTAGATTTCGGGTTTTGTTCTCGTCTAACTCTTTCCTTTGCGCCTTTTGGAGAAATTCTAAGTTCTCCTTTGATTCTAATTGCGCTTTGGTAAGGATAACCGGGCGGATTGGTTCTTCTTTAAAGAACGTCATGCACGCTGCGTCAAATAGATCGGGGCTGAATCCATACTCTTTCTTAAATTCTACCTTATTCATAAGCATAATCCTACCCTGCTTATCTCGCTTATACTTCATTTTCTCAAGCTCTTTAAGCCAAGCAGCTCTGTTGTTCGTGATTATTATCCCGCCTTTGGCGCACCACTCCCGGAACAGCCACCCGAGCTCGCTTCTGAAAGTGTGATACTTGTCCTTGACTTCCTCTCTGGGCTTGTCGGTGAGAATAGCGTTTACAGTCTCTCCCATTTTAGTAATTATATTCGCCACCCATTGCGCGCCAACACCAAAAGCCTCGATAGCAATATCCCCGGACGAGCAGTTGTAAGCGTCTCTAATCGTTTCCACTTTCCGCGCACCGTCTTTGGGGTTGCTCGTCTCCTCGTTCATCACCTCCTTTAGGTAAATGTTATCTCGAATGCACCCGACAGCTCTGTTCTTACCTCCACCGGCCGGATCAAACCCGAGAATACCCCTGTTTATTATCTGCCCCTGGTCAGGCTCCATGTTTATGGTTATATTCGCGAAGAGCGGCATCCAACCCTTCTCATCCATTTCAGCTACTCCCGCGTGTTCCCCGTCAACACGGATTTTAACCTCGTCTGAGTGAACACACTCGCTTGTGCAGTGTCCTTTCTCAAGCCACGTGCATTTATACGAAGGATAATCTTCCTCCATTGTCTTGATGTATCCTTCTTTTACGATCGGGCTTTGCCGTGAGCTGAAGTGCAGCTTAGTGAATCTCGAACCCTCTTTGTGACTTTCAAAGAACTCTCCCTCGTTTCGCGTGGGGTTACCGACGTAGATAACCACGTAGTATTCGTCAGTAAACGCTCCCTTCATCGTTTCAAATACTTTTTCGTGAATACCCGAGGCTTCTTCTGCAAGAACTAAAATAAACTCCCCATGAAGTCCTGCTAGTGCTTCCGGTTTCTCCTGCCGGGCAACCTGCGCCCTCAAGAACCAGTCGTCTTCCCCTTCAACGTGAATATGGTCTGACGTGACGTCTAGCGCGTTCTTCATCTCAAGCGGTAACTTGTTCCGCCAAACCCAGAACTCTTTCATGAAGACGTCCTGAACCTGTTGCTCTGTGTTCGCGGTCATTCCGATCTGGCTCCCCGGGAACGCAAATAGGAAGTGCATTGATATTATTGAAATTGCGGCCGTCTTTCCTATCCCATGTCCGGAGCGCGCGGTAATCCAGCGCAACGCTTCTTCGTAACTATCCTTACCAAATGTGTTAATCGCCCGGTTGTAAGCCGTGAAAAGAACTGTTTGTTGCCACGTAAGCTTCCTGCGTTGCTTAAATCCCTGACGCTCTTGGTCTTTGAACATCCAAATCTCATAGAACTGAAGATCGTAATGCGTCAAACGTCCTTCTAAATCAAATAGCTTTATCTTCGTCTCTCTGCCGAACGTATCTTTCCTCGGGAATATCTTTCCTTTCAACTCATCGAAGGGTTCTGCCGGCAGCATACCAAAGGCGTGGTCTATGAAAGCAAAAACATCTTTTTGCCAAAGTCCTATTACTTGTCTGCCCGCTTGGTACTCTGCATTATCCATCTTTTCCCGGTTCTTGAACTAGGATCGGCAATCCATCATCTTTAGTCCTGCGTCGCAGATCACTAAAGAAAGACACTTTAACGCTATGCCGCCCCTCAACCCGGGTAGGCGCATACATTCCTAAAAGCTTCCATACTTGCTCAAGCGCAATGAGCTGTGCCTTATCGTTCTCAGTCCAAAAATAGACATGCCTCGCCATATCCCCGTGAACTATCCGCCGCACCACGCAATTAACTTCCGTAAGCATTAGACGAATATCATCATCGGTAAGTTGCTCACCGCGGTGCTCGCCGGTATTTTCTTCCTCCTTACGCTTCTCCCTGAAAGGCGGGAATGTCATGTGGTCAAGCCGCCGCGAATTCATTCTTCTCTTCAGTTTACCGATAGCTTTTTTAGGGTGTAACCCCATTTCCTTCATAAGCTTCAGCACGTACTCTTGCACAACCGGGTTGTTAAATACTTGATGAGGATTTTTTATTATAGAATCCGAGTAGTTCGCTTTCTCTAACGCTTCCCCTTTAGTAATTCCACGATTTTCCAATAAATTATGAACCGCGTCTTTCGCCTTCTCTGAGGGATCCTTCATAAACAAATAGTACCATAAAGAGTCTTATCCGTCATGTAGAACCGCCGGCCATTAGGTCAGCGGTTCTCTGTTTTCAGACGAATAAAGCATTGCCGCTTTCGTCTTCTTCTGGTTGGAGTCTTGGTCTCTTTCGGTTTCGCCCGATAATGAGAGCCAAAACGTAGAGTAAAATTCTCATGCGGTCGCCTCCTCTGCACAGATCACCTCCTGCCATGAATGATTGCAACGCCAGCACCGAAAATTGTGCTTCCAAGTGCCGTCAGGACACACCCCTTCTGATCCAACCCACTGCACACGTTCATCAGTCTTGCAGTTTTTGCAAGGTCTCTTCTTCGGGATCTCCATTTTTCCCCCTTGTTAAAGAGCTTTTGTTGTGAGTAAGGGAGTCGAACCCTTCGTCCTCCTGCTTATGAGG
>VRUF01000251.1 GCA_019456245.1 Planctomycetota bacterium
GCTTATACGTATCTCGCTCGTCGTGATCGAATCGATGTTCACCTTGTTCTCTGCAAGCGTCGCAAAAAGCTTTTCGGCAACACCATAATGCGAACGCATCCCGACACCGACGATAGATATCTCTGCAATATCTTCACGCACAAACACATTCTGGCAATGCACCTCGTCGCTGATTTCCTCGATCGCTTTCTTTGCATCCTCAAGATCGCTCTTGGCGACAGTAAAAGACAAATTAGCCTTCTCTTCGCTGATCTCAACCTGAATGATATCGTTAACGATAACCTGCGCAGCCGCAAGATGAGAGAATATCTTCGCAGCACTGCCGGGCTTATTGTCGACGCCGAGCAGACCAACCTTAGCAAGATCTTTTTGTATTGTTGCACCTGAAACCAGAATACCTTCCATTTGCGGCACCTCGTGAGTTATTATTGTACCCTTCTTATCTTCCATGCTGCTTCGAACATGGATTTTAACATCGTATTTTTTACCGAACTCGATCGCCCGTCCGTGCATAACACCGGCACCGAGACTAGCCAGCTCGAGCATCTCGTCATAGCTTATCATGTCCATCTTTACCGCATCGGAAAACTTACGCGGGTCGGTCGTATATATACCATCGACATCTGTGTATATCTCGCACGCCTCAGCACCCAATGCAGCGGCAAGTGCAACCGCACTGGTATCGGACCCGCCCCTGCCAAGCGTCGTGATATTACCGTCCGCATCCATACCCTGAAAACCGGCAACGATAACGATAAAACCTTCATCGAGTTTCTTATGTATCTTTTCTGCACCGATACTCTGGATACGAGCCTTCGAATGCGCGTTATCCGTCAGCATCTCGATCTGCGTACCGGTAAAACTCAACGCCTTATGCCCCATCTCATCAAGAGCCATCGCCATCAGCGAAACCGTCTGCTGTTCGCCGGTGCTTAAAAGCATATCCATCTCACGCTTAGGAGGATTAGGATTCAACTCCAAAGCATCGGCAACAAGCTGATCCGTTTGCTTACCACGAGCAGAGGCAACAACTACGACCTGCTTACCGTCTTTAGTCGCATTAATCGCACGCATCGCAGCCTTGCGTATCTTACCCGCATCAGCAACCGATGTTCCGCCAAATTTCTGAACAACTATTGACATTAATTCACCTTACAAAAACTTGCTTTCGTAAATAAATTCAAAAACCACACAAACCAACAAAAATTGCATGGAAGTACATTTTAATCGATTTCACTCGAATAACAAACTAAAAACCCGGAGTGATCGAAAAAACCATGGAAATCATTACAACTATAACGGCAATTTTGCCGCATCAAATCGAACGAAATTTGCCCCTTGTTAAATCACCTGATCCGCTTTAAAGGTCGTACTCCTTGATCTTCCTGTAAAGCGTTCTTTCCCCGATTTTCAGTATTTTTGAAGCCTCAGCACGGTTTCCGCCAGTGGCCTCAAGTGTGTTCTTGATATGAAGTTTCTCAACCTCACCCAACGGCAATCCCGTATAGTCACCCGGCAGTTGAACGCCCACAACCTCGCCCCTGAACCCGGAAACATGCCCCTCGATTTGTTTAACACGGTTGATCTCAGGAGGAACATCACGAATATCGAGCATATCGCCGTCACACATAACAACCATCACCCGAATACAATTGCGCAATTGTCGAATATTTCCCGGCCACTCGTAACCCTGTAGGATACTCATCGCACCTTCCGTTATTCGACGGATATCCTTACCCAACTCAAGGCATATCTCTTTAAGGAAAAAACCGAAAAGCTCCGCAATATCGCCAGGCCGGTTTCGAAGCGGGGGAACTGTAATGCTAACGCCCTTGATCCGGAAATAAAGATCCTGACGAAACATCCTCTCCTTTACTAACTCGGCAAGATCGCAGTTCGTCGCACTTACAACGCGAACATCAACAACAGTTGGTTTGGTCGAACCGACAGGAACCAAAACGCCGTCTTCCAATACACGAAGCAGCTTCGCCTGCATATTCAAAGGCATATCTCCGATCTCATCGAGGAAAAGCGTACCCTTGTCTGCATTCTCGAACAAACCCTTCCGATCTGAAATCGCACCCGTAAAAGCGCCCTTGCTATGACCGAACAACTCGCTTTCGAGCAGACTCTCAGTCAAACCCGCACAATTCATCGGAACAAAAGGCTTATCTTTTCGATGAGAATTATCATGGATCGCCCTGGCTATCAACTCCTTGCCGCTGCCGGATTCACCCTCTATAAGAACTCCGATATTAGTTGGTGCAACCTTACGCAGCACATGAAAAACCCCCTGCATCGCATGGCTTCTGCCGACAATACCGTTAAATACAAATTTATCTTTGTCCCCCTTGCCCCTGCCCACATTGCCCGCGGAAATAACTGCCTCAATACGTTCAACGCTCACAGGCTTTTCGAGGTAGTCTAATGCTCCGCCTTTTATCGCCTGCTTGCAATTTTCTATACTTCCGTTACCAACTACAAAAACCACACTGACCGACAAGTTCCTGCTTCTGGCAAACCTCAGAACATCCAGACCGTTACCTGCGCCCCCTAACTCCATTTCCGTGATTACAACATCCACCTCACTGCCGGCAAGAAACTGCATCGCTTCCTCACCATTGCAAACAACAGACACATCACCGAATTTACCCCTCAATTCGCCGGCAAACGCATGGCTGTTTTCACTATCGGAATCTACGATTAGAATGCTTAAGTTCTTCATGTTATACTGATCGCAATTGAAAATTCCCGTTTTGTCCGCGGGCATTTACTACCCTTAAGGGCATAAACAATGGCTCTTCATTTGACCTGCATTCCGTCCCGCAAAACCTCGCAAAAAACCCGCTACACCCCTCTAATTTACTAGAAGTCACCCCAAAAGCCTGCGACAGAATGCTCAATAATCACGCAAACTAACAAGACTGGACCCAAATTCCGCACACACCGCCAAACGGCACATGCTTTTTGAGCATCTGTCCTTTATGAGACAACCGCGTACAAAAAGTCGGACTTACTCGGATACTTTGGAAACCTGACGGCTCTTATCCTCACCGCCAATTTCAGCAATGCGAACATTACTGCCCTTCAGGCCATTATCAGAATCTTCTTCTTCGTACTCGACCGTCTGTCCATTCCGCAGACATCGGAATCCATCGCCATCGATGCTGGTATAGTGAACGAAAACATCTTCACCATCATCATTGATGAGGAATCCAAATCCCTTCTTTGGATCGAACCACTTAACTTTGCCCGTTGCCATAAAGTGCCTCCTTTTCAAACGCGGTTCTATTCTGGCACAGAACCATTTGACACCTTCAACGCCCTCTCAGCCGGGTCATTAATAATCCATTATTTTTTATGTCACGACGACATTTTTCTTATACTGATCACGATTGAAAATTCCCGTTTTGTTCGCGGTAACTTGCTTGTAAACAAATAGTTACCATTTTACTCGCGGGCATTTACTACCCTTAAGGGTATACTAGTCAGATTTCTTCTCTTTATCGCCTTCCATCTCAGCAAGTGCAGCCTTTCGGGAGAACTTAAACCGGCCCTGATCGTCGATCAGCAAAAGCTTAACCGGAATAATATCGCCTTCCTTGCACACATCCGTCACGTTCTTGACGAATCCGTCGCTAAGTTCGCTTACATGGCACAAGCCTTCCGTCCCGGGAGCGATCTCAACAAAAACGCCAAAATCCTTAACCGAAACAACCCGCGAACGCTCATATATTTTACCAACTTCCGGCGGTGTTGTCATACCTTCGATTATCTCACGAGCCGCAAGGTGACCATCGCCGCCTACACAACTGATATTGACTGTACCGTCCTCTTCTATCTCAACCTTGGTGCC
>VRUF01000252.1 GCA_019456245.1 Planctomycetota bacterium
GATCGCGCGTCTCCTGGTACGTTCCATGATTCCGGAGGTCGCGTCTGGTCACACCATGGAAGATATTGTCACGGCTCACTTTGAATATGCGAAACTCGACCAGGACAGTTCCTTTATAAGATTAAGACTCAACAGTACGGTCACAAAGGTGGAACACGATGGTACTGCACAGTCGGCCAAGCACGTATGGGTTTCGTATGTACAAGATAATCAGGCATTTCGAGTGCAAGCGCGTGGTTGTGTGTTGGCCTGTAATAATTCGATCATTCCTTACCTGTGTCCAGAGTTACCAGTATCCCAGCGCGAAGCGTTGGCTAACCAGGTAAAGAGCCCAATTCTCTACACTAACGTAGCATTACGTAATTGGCAGCCATGGAAAAAGATGGGTATTGGTGCCGTCGTCTCGCCTGGTAGTTACCATATTGCTGCCAGTCTCGATTTCCCTGTCAGTCTGGGAGATTACTTGTTCTCGGGAGGACCTGATGAGCCTGTCATAGTGCATATGGAACGTTTCCCGCATGTGAACAACCAGGGTTTGACAAAACAGGAACAATTCCGCCGTGGTCGCCACGAACTCCTTTCTACGCCCTTCGAGACCATCGAACTAAGTGTTCGTGAACAACTTACTAGCATGTTGGGTAAAGGGGGTTTTGATCCAGCGACGGATATAACAGGTATCACAGTTAACCGCTGGGCTCACGGCTATGGGTATTTTTACAGCCCCTTGTTTGATACTGTTTATGAGGATGATGATGACGAACGTTATCCTCATATGCACGCCCGCAAACCTTTCGGTCGCATCACCATCGCCAACGCCGATGCAGCGGCAAGCGCAAACCTCGGAGCAGCGGTTGAACAGGGACATCGTGCCGTTACCGAACTGCTTAACTTCTAAGATTAATCCACTCTTTATTTACTGACAGGCTGAGATTTTTATGGACACAGATTCAATCACACCGCAAGACATGCGCTTTAACCCACCGACATTTGATGAAACAGAGGTGGCGCAAAGGGTAGCGGATCAATACAACCTGGAAGGCCAATGGTCTTCACTGGGTGGGGAGCGCGATCAAAATTTCCGGCTAAAGGAAAATGACGGGAAGAAATACGTAGTCAAGATCGCTGGTCCTGATGAAGCGTCTGATATCACGAACTTTCAGGTAGAGGCATTGCTTTATTTGGAAAATGGAAGTCCGCAAATACCAGTACCACGCATTGTCCGTACCAAATCCGGTGACTGTCTTAGTAATATTACTGATACAGAAGGCGTCAAGCATGCCATTCGTTTAGTGACCTTCCTTGACGGGATTCCTTACGGTGAAGGGGAATTTCCCGATGTAGAAAATCTACAAAAAATCGGGGCCTTCATGGGGGAAATAGTTAAGGCGTTTAAAGGATTTATTCATAAAGCGTCAAAGCATTTCATGCCATGGAACCTGTCTAACGGCATTGCCGTATCACGTAACTTGTGGGTTGATGCAAATGAAGATATCAAATCACTGGCAGCACCCATGCTGGATAGATTGCGCAACGAGGTTTTGCCAACGCTGAATGGTTGCCCATCACAGGTGATACACAATGATGGCCACCCCTATAATTTATTGCGCGCTGATACTGTTTTACAGGAAGTGGTTGGCCTGATTGACTTTGGTGACATGGTCTATGCCCCCATCATTAATGAACTGGCTGTGACTACCACCACCTTTCAGCGACGTAGCGTAGAAGATCTGAACATAGTAGAAAATATTCTAATCGGGTTCCATCGCATTCACCCTCTATCAGATACAGAGGTATCTTTATTGTGGGATGCCATCATCTTGCGACTGCTTATCACAGTCCTGTTAAGCGATGTGAAACTGAAAATAAGGGCAGACCAGGGTACTGATGCCTTGGAAGATAGAACCGAAGCATACAATATGCTTGTGATAATTAATCATCTGGATCACCATTCTATGGTCAATAAATTGCGTGCAGCTTGCGGCTTTTATTAAGGGAGAGAAGCTATCGACTTACTGGAACGCAGAAAAAAAGCCTTAGGTCCGTCATATCACCTTTTTTATGATGAGCCGGTTCATCTTGTACGCGGCAAGGGCGTTTGGTTATGGGATGCGAAGGGGCGCAAATATCTGGACTGTTATAATAATGTCGCCTCGGTCGGACACTGTCATCCTGATGTGATCGCAGCGCTTGTTAAGCAGGCATCAACACTGAATACACATACGCGCTATCTGCATGAAAATGTGGTTGAACTGGCTGAAATAATAGCCTCTAAAATGCCGGGAGAACTAGGCGTGTGTATATTCGTTTGCACAGGTACAGAAGCCAATGACCTGGCGACCCGCATTGCCCGAACCGCAACTGGGAATAAAGGCATGTTGGTGTCAGAATATAGTTATCACGGCGACTCTACACTGGTGCACACACTCTCAACCGCTGATAGTGAAGACCGTCCTGATTGGCTCTCACTTTTTGAACCACCCTGTCAGTATCGCCCGGCTTTTGACGGTGATGATCTGCTTGAAGACTATGTTGGATCAGTACACAACGCCATAAACGCGCTGAAGCAAAAGAATCAACTGCCTGCTGCAATTATGATTGATAGCATCTTTGATTGCCCGGGCACGATTGAGGCACCAAAAGGGTATTTCCAGCAGGTATACAAAAAAGTACGGGAGGCAGGCGGTCTTGTGATCGCGGATGAAGTTCAGTCCGGCTATTGTCGTACTGGCAAATGGTGGGGCTTTGCCCATGACGATGTGGTGCCTGACATTGTAACGCTGGGCAAGCCCATGGGAGCAGGTCATCCACTAGCGGCTGTTGTTACTACCCCTGAGATCGCAGATAAATTTGCAAACGAATCCAGCTATTTCAATACCTTTGGCGGCAACCCTGTATCAACAGCAGTCGGCAAGGCTGTCATTGATGTCATTGACGCAGAAAATATCCTGGAAAATGTCGCAAGAATTGGTGCCTATACAAGGTCAGGACTGGAGAAACTACTGGAAAAATATGACGTCATCGGCGATGTACGCGGACGTGGTCTGTTTCTGAGCATGGAACTGGTAAAAGATCGCGCTTTGAAAACACCAGATGCAATAGCTGCGCAACAAATGGCCAACCTGATGAAAGATGAAGGCGTAATTCTGTCCACACATGGTCGCTACGAAAATACACTCAAAATCAGGCCGCCAATGGTCTTTAACCAGGATAATGCTGACCAATTGCTTGTGGCTCTGGATGTGTGTTTTGGTAAGCTATAACTATTTCACAGACATCCACCCGTAATCATGGCAACACTCCTCTTGCCGTTTTTCAGTTAAAGATGAATAAGACACAATTTACAATCTATTGCTTGTTACCATTTCAACTGAATTTATTGTTTGTTCCCACACCAGTCTTGATGTGTTAAATGATGAGATATTAAAAATAAAAAGTTTTCAATTTATTTCCATCCGTGTCCGCTTGGATGAAAATTATGATATTAAACAAGTTATAATGTTGTTCCCAAATACATTTGGTGCTGTTTGTAAAAGATCTACGCTTTAGTTAGGCATAAATCAAACAAGATATTCAATTTAATCTTCAGGTAATTATCATGACATCAATGACGCTCAGCGATTGGCAGACTAAGGCGGCAGCTATGACCATTGAAGGTCGAGCTTTCATCAATGGACAATATGCACAAGCTTTATCAGGGGAAACAAGACCAACGATAAATCCGGCAACAGGTAAGGTATTAACTGATGTTGCTAGTTGTGGCCAAGAAGATGCTGATCTGGCGATAGCAGGTGCGCGCAAGGCGTTTGAATCAGGAGTGTGGTCAAAAATGGCTCCAGC
>VRUF01000253.1 GCA_019456245.1 Planctomycetota bacterium
CGAGTAGTTGCGCGTTGGAGGTGTATGCGGCTTTACGTAGGGAGCCACTCTTTCGTTCCAGAAAGGCCGATACGCCACCTGCGCTCCCGCATCGAGCATGAGATTGACCCAGTCCGCCTTATACGTTCCGGCCTGGCCCATATCCCTTAACCGCTGAAACTTCGTCTCAAATTGATCGACTTTTTTCCATTTTTTCCGCTCGCTCTTGCTGAGCCTTGCCCACTGCTTATCCGTCAACGGTTTATACTCCGTAAGAAGGTCTATCAGATATTCGGTTTTACTTATATTCCATGAATTATCTGTCGCAGTTAGATACTCATAGGGGCCGCTGTTTGTCGCTTTGGAAAAATTGTTACACTCATCCGAAAACCTCGCAGCCAGCCTGGCCTGCACAAGTCTTATTAAAATATTCGCCATGCTGGTGTCGTGTAAATTTCTCCGCGTCGCAGCCATGGTCTCGGCGAATGTTGCCTTGTCCTCGTATATTTCCTTCATCTGTTCTTGATTCCCCCCGGTCTTGTCATGGAGCACCGACAGACCTTTTTCGGACATCCTGGCGATCTGGTCGCCTGTCAGAGCAATCCCAAATATTCGCACATCATCTATCCCACCCTGGAAAAACTCAGCCTTTCCGCCTGATGACCCTATATAAGCATCATCGCTTCCTCCCAAAATAATCCGTCCCGGGTATCGCCGTGAGCCGATTTCAAGCCCGTCCAGGTAAACCCGTATGTTCTGGCCGTCAAATGTCCCTACCACATGGTGCCATTGAAGGCATGCAAGCATCTCCGGCCGGATCCGGGCGTCCAACTCCTTGTAACCGGAAGTTTCGACGTTTACGCCCATCGATAATATCATGCCGCTTTTCTGGAATGAAAAAAGGATCCGCCGCCCGTCTCCGTTATCCGTGCGGAATATCACCCGGCGACCGGAAAGCTCGTTGGGATTTACCCACGCCGAGATAGTAATTGTCGGCAGGTCTGTGAATACCTCGTTGGCCTTTATGCGGATTATCGGCCGGCCCCTGAGCCTTCCTGCCGCGGCGAAAACCCCACCCTCTAACGAAACACCGCCCCGGACGTCTGCGTCAAGGCCGACCTCTGCCGAATCTTTCAATACACCGCCGTCAAGATGATCAAACGTCCAATGCCCGATCAATGCCTGATCGACGCCATCGGCAATCTCAACTTTCCCGGCAAACACACAACCGGCTAAAGCAACACATATACAGACAAGCCGAAGAAATGAGCCTTTTGACTTCAATTGGCAAAACTCCTGTTAACTGACATTTCGCTTTTTAACCATGTAAATAGGACGGTTTCGTACGGAAAAATATAATTATACAAGGATCTGCCAGAACTGTCAAGATTTTCCTTTTCTGAGGATGGTTTACTTGGGAAATGCGGGATAAAACAAGGGCCGTGGATATTGGTCCACGGCCCTTGTATAAATCATGACCCTTCGCCATAAAAGCTCTGGAGTCAAAACCTGATTATCTCGGGTTAACTGCTAAAAGCTCCAGCATTATCTTCACTATTCTTTGAGCTGCATTGCCATCCCATAGCGGCGGAATTTGAGGCTCCCTCCAATTACCACTGACAACATTTCTATAGGCCTCCACTATCTTCTGCGTGTCGGTTCCAACGATCTGATTAGAGCCGATCTCGGCGGTGATTGGTCTTTCGGTGTTTTGCCTAAGGGTGATGCAAGGTATCTTTAGAACTGTCGTTTCTTCCTGGATGCCGCCTGAGTCTGTGAGAACAAGTTTTGCACTTGAGGTCAGCTTCAGGAAGTCGAGATATCCGATCGGATCGAGGAGGTGGAAGTTCTTAAGGCTTTCAACACGCGATTGGAGTCCCATCGAGGACAGATTCTTTCTGGTCCTCGGGTGGATCGGGAAGATAATCGGCAAATCCTTTTGGACGACCTCCAGTGCATCCAGGATTCTGCTAAACGTCACCGGGTCGTCTACATTGGAGGGGCGGTGCATCGTCAGGACTGCAAAACTGTCACCGTCGATACCATGACTTTGGCGAAGGTCGTCCAGTATAGTCGAAGATCCGGCCCTTTCGAGATTCTTCAGCAAGGTATCGATCATAACATGGCCAACCATGTGGATTTTCTCCTTGCTAACACCTTCGGCTAGCAGATTATCAATGCCGCTTTGCTCGGTACAGAAAAGCAGATCGGAAATCGAATCAGTCAACACGCGGTTGATCTCTTCGGGCATGCTGCGGTCGCCGCTTCGAAGGCCGGCTTCGACATGAACGAGTTTTACGCCAAGCTTGACCGCTACCATACCACAGGCGATAGTACTGTTAACATCACCAACGACGAGTACAACATCCGGCTGCTGATCTAAGACAACCTGTTCAAAGGCCTTCATGATCTCTGCGGTTTGAACTGCATGCGAAGCTGAGCCAACTTCCAGGTTTATATCCGGTTTTGGTATTTGCAACTCTCGAAAGAAAAGATCGCTCATCTTTTCATCATAATGCTGACCGGTATGAACTAATATCGGCTCTATACGATTATCATTTTTATATACATCCATCAAAGGGGCAATCTTCATGAAATTGGGACGTGCACCTACTATGTTAATTATTTTCAAAGTTTTTCTCCTTCTCCTGAAACGTAATGATTGAATTCTAGCGTTTGGAGCCAAACAGTTTGCTTCTAATAACTTTAAGGCCAAATTTGAGCCTGATTATTTCGCGTCGCCATCGTTTTCCTGGTTCACAGGCAAAGCGATAAAGAAATTCCGTACCAGTTCTGCGGTAAAATGCAGGTGCCCATTTAACTTTACCGCTTACCACATCGAAGGTGCCTCCTACGCCCATAAAATACGAAACATTGAGTTTTTTCATATGACGACTGATCCAATATTCCTGCTTAGGCGACCCCATAGCTACAAACAACATATCCGGCTTAGTTTTATTAATGTGTTCGATTACATCGTTATCATCTTTGAAATATCCATCCTTGCTTCCAACGATTTGAAGTTCAGGATGTTTATCCCGTAAATAATTATATGCCCCTTGATTAACATCGGGCGCCCCGCCAAGTAGATATACTTTTAGTTTTTCCTTTTCCGCCCTGACCATAAGGTTCAAGAACAATTGAACACCTGTGATACGAGCAACTTTATGCCCTGTTAGCCACCGTGCTGCAATTGCAGAACCAACACCATCGCAGATATGCAAATCGGCTTGATCGAACACTTCTTTGAGGTTTCTATCTGAAAAAGAGCGATATGTCTTTTCCGGGTTAATTGCAACACAGAAGCTTTTTTCTTTCTCTTTGATACGTTTGATAATATAGTTTTCAGCATGCGCGTAGGATTTAAATTTTGTTAATGGCACGCCTAAGATATTCAGTTTTTCGATATATATGCTTTTGTGTGGTACAGCTATTTTTATCATTTTATTTCCCCCTTACAGATGCTAAGTATATCGGTTAGATAATGGGGCAAATGTAGCTGTCTTTTGGGAAAAATTAATATTTGGTTGAAAATCGTGAATTTTCGTTTTCGTTCTGGGAATCTTGCTCTTTGGAAACCGAATATTTCTGTTCGGTAATCGACTGGCGGGGCAGGTATAACTAAAACAAGGGCTGTGGATATTGGTCCACAGCCCTTGTATAAATCATGATGATATGCTCGATTTACTCTTGTGGTTGTGTTTCCAGTGTTTCGAGCCACTTTCTTGCTATTGCAGTGAAATCGTCTATGTCAACGATGCCGTCGCCATCCGGTTCTGGTGCAATGTCAGCAGCCGAATCTCCGGCAAGCCAGTCTGTTACAAGTTGTGTAAGTTCCGCTGGTCCGAATACCGG
>VRUF01000254.1 GCA_019456245.1 Planctomycetota bacterium
TCGTCCTCCAGCCAGAAGCGCTTGCGCTGCAGGTTGAGGTCGAACCGGCGGCGGGACTTGTTGTGGGCGTGGCTGACTTTGTTGCCGAATAAAGGCCCGCGGCCCGTGACCTGACAGTACTTGCTCATTTTCTGCTTACCAATCCTTTACTGCGAATCCTGAAAGCGACGCCAAATATACGGCTGGAGAAAGGGCTGGTGCAAAGGGGGAATGGGGAACTTGAGGCTTGAGGCTAGGGGCTTGGGACTGGGGAAGAAGTGGCAGGGGCAGTGGGCAGTGGCAGGGAAGAGGAAAGAAAGAACCGCAAAGGCGCCAAGGACGCAAAGATCAAAGAAAGAAGAGCGGGGGATGAATAGGGAACCGCAAGGCCTGCCCTGAGCGAAGCCGAAGGGACGCCAAGGGAAACAATCGACAGTAACGGGAAACTCACGCCAAGCCAGTCCCAGGCGGAAAGCGGGAGGACAATCGGCAGGCCGCTCCCGCTACTACGAGAATCTCCGGTTATCCAAAGGGTGCGGTCTATGGTATTCTAGGGCGGTACAAAATAGCCACACTGGATTTGCTGTACGTGGTTAAATTAAGTGGCAACTGCTTATTTACAGTTCTCGTCTCAAATCAAGGGGAACCGAATAATGATTGAGGCTATCTCGCTGATAGCTGATATGGTTAGCACCTACGCCGATACAGCCATCGAGGTTATCACGATGGCTAGCGATACGGTCAAAGTTGATACTTCTCAGGTCGTTTTACCATCCCAGTCTATAGAATCAACTCAATCGAGCAATCTAGCTTTAACCTTGTTGTTTTTTTTCAAGTATTTATTAGCCCCATCAGTACTAGTCCCACTGTCATTATGGTTCTTTAACGGCAGACCGAAGATCTTTATCAAGGGTACTGGAAGGATAGAACATAAGGAGGGAGTATATGGCGAAGCTTCCGGAGATTTTCAATTGGCCTTCACCCTGATTAATAATGGAAAGCGTGCAGCAAGAATAACTGGATTGCAAGTTGAGGGGTACAACGATCCTGGTCCTACTGTACCCATAAGACTTGAAGAACAGGAACCAATATCAGGAGGCCGGTGCTTTTTAAGCGAAGAAAGCAAATTCCAAAATCCACTAGCACCGGGCGAAGAACTTAATGTGACAATTTCCCTAGATATCATAGGATATTCAGCGAATTATGTAATTATCAATCTGAGGTATAAAGATGATGAAATCAAACTCTGTTGGATGCGCCGGTTGTACTACTACACTGTGCACGACCATCAATTGCAGGAAATGGTTGAATCTGAAAAACCTAGGCTCGATCTAATGATCAAGCGAGAGAAGAAGCTATACCGTGCCCGTCCGAACAGCCAAGCGGAGTAGAAGGGAAATGTCTCAAAGAGCCGGTCGCGACTTAGAAAAGCTAATTGCTTACTTGGAAGAATTTGCAGGGCCAAAGGGGATGACGGTCACATCTCCCGACTATATCATGGGGAAGCTATCCGGTAGCTGGCGAGAAGTAGATGCTACGCTTCGATATAGTATAGGTTCATCGGAAGTCTTGATAGCCCTTGAGTGCCGCAAGAGAACAGATGTACAGGACGTGACATGGATTGAACAGTTGGCATCGAAAAGAGAGGATATTGATGCGGATGTTATAGTCGCTGTGTCTTCATCACCCTTTACAAAGGGGGCTGTGGAATTTGCTGAAGGGAAGAAAGTACAACTCAGACGCCTGGAAGCATTTGCACCTGGGGGGATAGAAAAATGGTTTGGAATGGATCATATTATGATGGAGGAGCGCCTCTGGCATATTGATGACGCGACCATAATTCTCGAGGGGTACGATAAGGAGAAAGGCAAACTCGCTGGTCATGAAATGGAAATGGATGAGCCATTATTTCGCCGCGCAAGTGATGGGACGATGGTGAGTATGTTTGATATCCTCTCGACAACAAATCTCAACTCTCAAATTACAGTGGGTATTGATATCCCAGAAATTGTCCATAAACCGATGAGGCTAAAACTGGATGCTGATGATGAACAGTATTCCATTCAGGGAGATGGGCGGGAATATAGGCTAAAGGAAATCTCATTTCATGCTACACTTGTACGGTCCATAAGCAAATCACCTTTGAAGGACATCCAACGTTACTCTGATCCTGAGTCTGGTAAGATGATATCCAGTGTGGCAAATTTTCCATTCCCTATTCAAGGTAATGAATTGCTTCTGCGGCTTATAAAGGACGAAAAGACCGGCCAGCAATCAGTTGTCATTTCAAATGTTGGGGTCAAGAAAGAAGAAGAATGAAGCCAAGTACCTTCTCAGTTATACTCCTGCATCAGATTCACAAACTGCACTGCCAGATCAAAGTTTCCCGACGTAGTTCCGATGTATGTCTAACCTAGTTGGGACGGATACGGGTCTTTGCAATGTAAGGGAGTGTAGATCTGTGTAGTCGGGTGCATTCCAAGGCGGTTGAAGTAGCCACACTAGCTAATCCTATTTGGAATCATTGAGATCAAGATCAGGGAATAATTCATGCAACTTCTGTCTCAATCCCCCTCGTAGTTGCTTGAATTCAGCATGAATATCTTCGCATATTTTCTGAATGTTTTCAGCGATACCAACCAGCTTGGAAGGATCTTCCTCCACTACACGTCTAAAGTGTTCTTGATCTTGTCGCAGGTCTGTGAAAGTTGCTGCATCATCATCATTAATAAACCACGCTAACGAAAGATATGAAGCATTTAACGCATCAACATAGTCGTCTGACATTATAGACGATTTGAATTCATCCCCGAGTTGGCTGGAAATCTCAGTGAGCATCTCTTCAGAATGCCTTGCAAGAAAAATTGCAAGGGACCACCATTCTATGGCTTCTTTGATTTCTTCCTTACCATGAGACAGTAATGACAAAGTAGCCGGCATATTATTCTCTAACCGCTGAAGAGTTTCGGAGTACTCATCGATGATTGGCAAGTACCGCGCCATGCCCACTCGTAGCTTTATTATCTGTTCTTTTCCCATAGGTTCACTTGAATATAATTATCTGAGCGGTAGGAAAATATAGAATCCCTATATTATGGATGTCATCTATTAGCTAGGCACCGGTGAGACTGGTTCAGTGATTACTTTTCTGACCGCAGCCGATTTATTTGTTCTCGGGCGTGGTCTATTGTTATCTTGCCTTCAACAACTTGTTCAAGTATGGGTCTGTAGTCAATAACCCTTTCAATGAGATCCTGTTCATGCCTCTCTTTCTCTGCAGTTGCACGAACAGTGTCCACCGCCTTCTCAAACGCCACGTCGAAATCACTAACGTTTTCCCCTGCCTCATCAAGATTCTGCACAAGTAGATCGTGACACCATAACCGGTCTGCTTTCCGGGTCCAATCTGCGTATTTGATCAGGATGAGGGGAATAGCATTGCGGGGGCCTCCTTCCCATATCATGGTCGACAAGCCCTTGAAGAGGCCTTCTTTTTCAGTGCTGATGGTAAAGTGGGAATTAATCATGAATGGCATTATGTATGCGACCTTGCCGGTTAGGCGCTTATTGTTGTACAGTACCGGCATCTAGGCCTCCCGGTTGCGCTCGAACCGTTCGATCAGGTCAAGGACTGCTTGCGGGGCGGTCATGGCGTATAACGACAGTTGACAATTCGGAGATGTTCACCCGGTAAGGTAAGGGCATTATTAAAGGTTGTTCAACATAAACCTGTCAATTGCCAACTTCCCCCGCCTCAAATCCCCGTCAACTAGGAACCAAGAACCAGAAACTAGAAACTGCTTTTCGCGCACCAGGCGAACGACAAACCGCCCCTGCTGGCTTA
>VRUF01000255.1:0-3414 GCA_019456245.1 Planctomycetota bacterium
GTACAGTTGATCCGCAGGCCCTTTTCAAGGCACTTGCTCACGATTTGGGAACCGTCGCCGGTAAGCTGAACACCGATCATCAATCCCTTACCGCGAACATGATCGATGATCGAATGCTTCTCTTTCAACGCCTCGAGGCTGTCCTTTGCATATTCACCCATCTCGATCGCATTGTCGATGAGGTTTTCTTCCTCGATAGCCTCGATGACCGCGATACCGGCGGCACATGCCAACGGATTGCCGCCGAACGTGGAAGCATGAGTTCCGGGCACAAGCGAAGCGGCAACATCGGCCTGCGCCATCATCGCACCGATAGCAACTCCGCCGCCAAGTGCCTTGGCCATCGTTATAATATCAGGCTCGACATCGTAATGCTGAAAACCGAACCACTTGCCCGTCCTGCCCATTGCGGTCTGAACCTCGTCGAGTATCATCAGCGCACCGTGCTCATCGCAAAGTTCTCTGATGGCCCGCATAAACTCAGCACTTGCAACGTTGATGCCGCCTTCGCCCTGTATCGGCTCGATCATCACCGCGGCAATATCATCGGCAAAAACCTTCTGCAATGCCTCAACGTCGTTAAACGGAATATACTCAAACCCGGCAAGCATCGGAAGAAAACCCTCATGATACTTCGGCTGGGCAGTGGCAGTGACAGTAGCAAACGTCCGACCGTGAAAGCTGCCTTCACAGGTTATATATTTATATTTCTCCTTGGCAGTATGCCGCCGAGCAAGCTTCATCGCAGCTTCGTTCGCCTCGGCACCGCTGTTACAGAAAAAAGACTTGCCGCCAAACGCCCGCTTCGAAAGAAGTTCGGCAAGCTTACCCTGATTTTCAATATAGAACGTATTATCAATATGCAAAAGCTGGGCGGCCTGCTTCTGGATGGCTTCGACAACTTTGGGATGGCAATGCCCGATCCCGCTGACTGCCCATCCCGGAAACATATCAAGTATCTCATTGCCGTCAGCATCCCAAAGCCTGTTACCCTGGCCCTTAACGATAGCTCTCGGCAACCGCCCGTAATTAGCAATAACGTACTTATCAAAGATTTCCATAATTTCTTTAGTGTTCATAGCCGCTGTTCCATCATATTAGTTAAACAATCTGTGTTCCGATACCCTTATCGGTATAAATTTCCAGCAGGAGCGAATGCTCGATTCTGCCGTCAATAATATGCGCCTTCTTGACGCCTCCGTTCAGCGCCGTAAAACACGCATCGACCTTAGGCATCATCCCGGAGGTAATAATACCGTCTTTGACCATTTTTTCCACTTGGCTTTCGCTGGCACTGGAAACCCTGGTGCTTTTATCTTTCATATCCGTATAGATACCGTGCGTATCGCTGACCATCACAAGCTTTTCAGCCTGCACCGCTGCGGCAACCATACCCGCTGCACTGTCTGCGTTAACATTAAACTTACCACCGGTCTTATCGCAGGCGACCGGGGCGATCACCGGAATAGTACCTGCATCGCAAAGCGTCCCAAGCATCTCGGCGTTAATGCTCTCAACCTCGCCGACAAGCCCGACATCAAGCGTCTTGCCCTCTTCGTCCTTAAGCTTCAACGGCCTGGCAAAAACAACACAGCTGCTAAGCGAATGCAGCCCCATCGAAGCGGCACCAAGTTCCTTAAGTTTTTCGCATATCGGCGTATTAACTTTATGCACAAGGGTATGCTCAGCGATAGCAAGCGTGCGCTCATCGGTATAACGCCGGCCGTGAACCCAAACCGGCTCCAGTCCGCTATCACTCATCGCCCGCGATATCGCCTTACCGCCGCCATGAACAATAATGGGCCGAATACCAACTGTGGCCATAAAAGCAACATCCGTCAGCATCTTCTCCTGAAGATCGGGATCGTCGAGCACACTTCCGCCAAGCTTAACAACAACGACCTTGCCGTTAAACCGCCGGATATACGCCATCGCCTCGATAAGAGCTTTAGCTTTTTCTATCGCTTTTTTCATAACAGATCTACCCGAAAAACCAGAAAATCACCCCCAAGTCCCTGATGTCATATCGGAATTGAATAAAAAAAGGCCAACGGTCGGAATCGAACCGACAACCGCTGGTTTACAAAACCAGGGCTCTACCGTTGAGCTACGTTGGCACAAATACCTGCAAATAAAGAACTTACAAAGAAATCTCTACCGGCCGCATAAAAACGAGCCACCCGCAGAATCCGGCATTTTAGCGACAAACAAACCCCAATGCAAGCAAATAAACCCCAATTTTAAGTAACCATAGAGTTAGCTAGTCTTTTTTCGGGTTTTCCGGCTGCACTTGACCGGCAATCGTGACGCTGGCAAACCGCACGTTGTCAAAAATACCGGAACCGGATCGGATAGTTATTTTACAAAAGCATCATGCTTTTACTCTTCACGCCATCTGTTTACCGCAAAATACACTCCATCATCGTCAATACCGCTACTGCTCAGTGCTGCATCATAATGAAACACGCTCTTGCTTTTCATCTCAAAATCATAGCCGACAAAACTTCCATATATATCACCTCCGGCCTTAACCCCCATTGACGCGTTCGGAGCGTAAACGGCACCGTAAAATTCGCTCTTTGCCTTTAGATCGATAATCTGTCCAGGGTCGCCGGTTCCAAAAAGCAAAAAATCCTCGGCAAGCATATTTTCGTTGTTGATACTCGAACCGTTCTTGCCTTCAAAATCACCGTCAATATAAATAACAAGCGAAGCACCTGATTTTATCGTGATCTCGCATTCATTACCAAGATCGATATCGCCGGTAACATGTATCACAACATCACCGTTTATCTCGATCATTCCCCCATTTGACAGCGAAATACTGCTGTATCGCCCGCTGTCTCCGATGTGCAGCGAAAGCGTACTTTTCGTAACATTTAGATTTTTTTCAGGCCCGGTCATCGCAGGCGCATCAACCTCGGGGAAATACCCCGGAGAGCTAAGCGGACCGGATTGACCCGTGATCACACCATTATTGAGTATCACCTCGTCGGGATCGCCATTGACACCGATCATCAAATCTCCATCAATCCTGGCACCGCTGTTTAGCACTACAGCATTTGCCATTATGCTGTTTGTACCTACCCTGGCAGGAACATGTGCCCCTGTTGACGAATTATAACCGACAACGGTTGAATTCGGATACAATATAACTTTACGCTTGACCACCGATGCAGCTTCAAAAACACTGTGTAAACTCGTCGTCGCTGTAATAGTACGAGTCGACAAACCACTCCTTCCCACAGATGTTATGGTAAACCCCGAAGGATCTCCGGCAATATCGAAACTGTAGTATTCGTTGGAACCTTCCAAACGAACATCGCTCGCATAAATTGCACCAAGCGTACCGTTATCCCAAACCTCCTCGACGACTACTTTCTGGTTCATCAGGTAAAGACACCGTGTCAAACC
>VRUF01000255.1:3424-3810 GCA_019456245.1 Planctomycetota bacterium
TCAGCTGCCGCCCTGGCCATGATATCGGAAGTACTGCGAACCGCCTTAATACGGGACGTAGAGCCAAGAGCAAGCAAACCGCCCCCAAGAAGAACCAGCACGACAATAATACCTGCAACAAAAGCCAGCAAAAATCCACTCCTGTTTTTATATCTCTTTACTTCAATCATCTCGGATTCTCCAATCGAATATCGCGTCATTATTGACAAATAAATCATTCGTTATGCCTTGTCGCAGAACAAACTACCGTCATACTATCCTTGCCGTCATCCAATTCCAGAACCATCTCCACACAAGGCCCGATCACAGAAAACCTCACCGAAGAGACGTCATCGGCAAGCCTCTCTGTGCGATCGGCTCCCAACAAACTCCCATCACTGTCAAGC
>VRUF01000026.1:0-8554 GCA_019456245.1 Planctomycetota bacterium
CATCCTTTCGATAATGATATTAAACGGTTAAATTCAATATCATCATATCGACCAGGATGGCCTACATACTATCTTTGCGGGATAAACTTTTTTAATCTTTTGCTTTTACTTTCTTTCTATCTTTTAAATCTTCGTGCCCTTCGTGGTGCAATCTTTTGCTTTTACTTTCTTCTAAATCTTAGTTTCCTTCGTGGTAAAAAATTCACTGACTCCAGCAACTACTATATCCATAAATTTTTAAAAGTCAACAAATCCCCAAACCCAAAAATCTGCGTAATCTGCGAAATCCGCGGCTAAAATATCTTCTGTTTTACAAGCCTCGGCGAAGCCGATTCCACCCCTAATCCCTAACCCCTAAAACCTAATCCCTACGTTAAGTCTCTACGATTCTTCTGCAAAAAAACACGTCTTTTCACGGCAAAAAAATTCAGTTTTGCAAAAGAATGCAAAAAAATGCGCACTTTTGCGCACTTTTCCAAAACACCCCAAAACAATGCAAAAAAATGCGAGATTTTGCGCCCTTTTTCCAAACCCCCACACTTTTTTGCAAAATCACGCAGAATTTTGCATTCGGCGTCATCGCCGATTCTTATCTGGACTATTTTTGGAGTTTTTCTTATCACCATGCCGAAAAAACAGATATGACAAAAAACACCAAACTGAAATTTAGATTTTTTTTATAGACCAAAGCCTCCTTTTAGCCGTATAATATGCTGTAAAGTTAAGGATGACACGAAGTTACGGGAGACACAAAATATGGCAAGGCACTTCCTCGCAGGTTTAGTACTCACCGCCCTTTTTGCGCAATCTGTCCAGGCGGATCAGTTTCTACACCGCAAAACAGGCGAATCTTTTTACGGTTATCCAACAAATCGAACTCGCAAAAATACAACGCAAGTCTTTGAGCTACAAGGAGATACGTTCAAGAGAAAATCCATAGATCTCGCCGAATACCAGGTAACATACAAGGCAAAAGGAAGAAAAAACAATGTCGTAATATTGCCCATCCAAAATCCGAATGTACTAATGTCAAAAGCCGTCTCAAAAATACTCTCAGAGACAATTATCCAGACTGCCAATAAGGGTCCAAGATACATATTATTGGAAATTGATTGCCCCGGCGGTCGCGGCGAATATATGAAAGAAATCGTCGCTGCTGTCTCAAAAACGGACAATTGCCCGGTAATCGCATTCATTTCGGGCGGCACAACCGGCGGCGCTTTCTCTGCCGCCGCCGCTGTGGCTTTGTCTTGTGATGCTGTTTTTATTGCCCCGGATGCAACGATGGGTACCTTTGCTCCCGTGAAAAACATAACCGCCGCCGGCGATGATCCAAAAGATACTTATTCGCATGCAAGTCTAGCATCTTACGGTACTTACATAGCGGCACTCGCAGAGAAAGCCGGACGAAACGGAGCCCTCGCCGCCGCCATGATCGATACAGGTATCGAGATCATCGAGGTTTCAGTAGCCAATGCCGGAACCCGAAAATTCATCGACAAAGCCGAAAAACAAGGTTCAGACGCAATTATACGCACCTGGAGTAAAAAAATAAAAAAGACTGCTTCCAGTCCTGTTTACACACAAAACGGGATTGTTACCGTAAACCCATTAGAATACCAACTAACAATAACTGCCCAGGAAGCTGTACATGCTCATATGGCAGATAAGATCTTAAATTCCAGGGAGGAAGTACTCGCGTTTCTCGGCGTAAGCGATGCCAAAAAACAGCTTACAAGCCGAATAGATCGCGGAATCAGGACTTTTGCTAAGAATAAGCGTGTTATGGAGCAATTGTTTTTCAATATCGGCGAACTTGAAATCCGCGAGAATGAATTGGAAACGTTACTTAAAGAATTAGCCGAAGAAGCAAGATATAGCGCCGCATCGGATCTAGAACAGCGTCGGTTGCGCAAACTTAAGTACAATGATTACCAGCAGCGTATGCGTGAAAAAGACAAACACAAGATCACCCGCCCCTCTTCTCGTACCCCTTTACGTCCGCGACGAAATAATGTGAAATCGAGCCCCAACCGCCAACGCGCAAATCGAGGTGCCGTAAATAATATCGACCCGTATCTTATTCGTGAAAATATGATTCGCAACGAACTGTGGCAGGTGCTTAATGATTTATCGGTGAATTATTCGCGTGTTATCGGGCTTGGGAGAAAATACCCGGGCACTCTGCCGGCTGGGAAGAATTTTAAAACCGCCGAGAACCGTTATAATAAGGTGCTTGCAAAACTTAACAGCGGATATTTTAGTCGATAGTCGTTTGTCAATAGTCGTTAGATTTTGAGATACTTACTTGACAAACAGGGGCTTTTCGGGTATACTCATTAACGTGTTAAAGTTAAGTGTGAGGTGTTTGTTTGCGGAATACCAGAATAGAAAGTTGCTGCCGGAAATGAGGGTTTTTGGACTCTCAGCCGGCTTTTTTTATGCCATGAAAATGAGAATTAAGCTAAATTATGTAGTCGCTACGGTACAGGCTTGTGTCTGTGCAATGGGTGGCTTTTTTCGTAATCTCACAGGGAGCTGTGATAAATGATTAATGTCTAATGTTTAATGAATGATTTGGCCGTTGGCCGAGGTATTTTTATCAAAATTAGCAGCTTGGTTTTTTGCAGGGAGTTACCCTTTAGGGTAGTAAATTTTCGCGAGTAAGACCGTAACTTGTTGTTTTAATACGCTTACCCGTGAATGTATGGGTATTTTCAACCAGGAGCACAAACGATGAATTATTTTGAAAAAAGAATCGCTCGTAATTTTGAAGAACACGGATGGTTCACTGAGATCCTTGAAGAAGAAAACAACCACAAACACAGGATCGATATACTTGCATACAAGCCTAAGACCGGCAAGACATTTTACGGCGATCTGGCGGAAATATCATCAAGCCATAACGAAGATCTACTGCCGTAGCTGTTCCGCCTTCGTTAAAACTTCGCCGCGGCAGGCATTCTTAGTTGTGATTTCGATTTCGACTTCGGCGAGGCAAAACTCCGCGTTTTGTATTTCCACGGTTTGTTATCTCTGAGCATCGCCCAACAACGCATAAGTAAATGACGGGCGACGGCTATTATCGCTATCTTACGGCGTTTGGCACTGCCGCGGTAAATTCGTTTGTATATATGTTTGGCCCAATCATATCGCAAGGCTGCCCAACTTGCCTGAACCAGTAACATACGCAATAGCAAATAGCAAATTAAAACGCCCCCTTCACGTATCGGCTCGAATTAACTGGAATTCGTATAAGAACTAAAAACTAAAAATTTACAAATTTTCTCTTGCCATCCCCTCTTTACTTTCGTATAATTCGAAACATGTCGAACAATCGAAATATACAATTAAATAGCGTTTCCATTATCTTAAAGGCACTTTCTAACCCTAATCGCCTCCGGATTTTTCAGCGGCTTTGCACCTGCTGCCCGCCCGGAACAAAATGCCAAACCGAGGGGAAAATCCTCCCCTGCGTAGGTGAAGTAGGCAAAGATCTATCCATAGCCCCCTCAACCCTCTCGCACCACCTTAAAGAGCTTAAAAACGCGGGTTTGATAGAAATGGAAAGGCAGGGCCAAAACATACAATGCCGCGTCGACCCGGAAGTTTTAGAAGAATTATCAGTTTTTTTCACCAAACTGGAAAGCGGCGCAAGTCAGTAATTAAAAGTGCTTAGCACAATTTACAGAGGGCGTTTTATCATGGAAAACCAGCAAACATCAAACGGAAAAGGCCTGAGTTTTTTCGAGCGATACCTCTCAATATGGGTAATAGCAAGCATCCTAGCCGGCATCATCCTGGGCAAATTCGCACCTCAATTTGCAAAATACCTCGATTCTATAGCAATAAACGTAGGTGGCGCACCTATAGTATCGATTCCTATCGCAATATGTCTGTTTTTTATGATGTACCCAATAATGGTCAAAATCGACTTTGCTGAAGTTTTAAAAGCTGGAAAAAGCATAAAACCTGTAGGCCTTACCCTCGTAATAAACTGGCTGATCAAACCATTTACAATGTATGCGATTTCGGTGTTTTTTTTGGGTACGCTGTTTTTAACATTCATAGGTCCCGACGCTGTCGATTATGTAAAAATGCCGCTGGGCCTAAAGCTGGAAGTAGGCGCGCAACATGGTGGTGGCACAGTAGTTATGTACGATACCATAAACCAGAAAGAGGTATCGCAAGATATTGCGGCTGAAAATGTTGATGGTGTTAAAATGCTTCGTGTTCCTTTGTGGAAAAGTTATTTTGCCGGTTGTATTTTGCTTGGAATCGCTCCTTGTACGGCGATGGTTCTTGTTTGGGGTTATCTCGCAAAAGGCAGCGGCGGGCATACTCTTGTTATGGTTGCGATCAATTCTTTGTTTATGCTTTTGTTGTACGGTCCGCTTGGTGGGTTTCTTTTGAAGATGGGAGCCTTGCCGGTTCCGTGGGAGGCTCTCGTTCTTTCTATCGGAATATATGTAGCACTGCCGCTGGCGGCTGGTTATTTTAGTCGCAAGTGGATTATTGCTGTGAAAGGTGAGATTTGGTTTAAGGAAAAGTTTTTGCATTTTCTTACGCCGGTTACAATTTTGGCGCTGCTGATCACTCTTGTGCTGCTGTTTTCTTTTAAGGGTGAGATGATACTATCGAATCCTTTGACCATTCTTTGGATCGCAATTCCTTTGACGATTCAGACGCTGTTTATTTTTGCGATCGGATACGTAGCAGCGCGTGTTATGAAACTTAGCTATGAAGACGCGGCGCCTTCGGCTATGATCGGTGCTTCTAATCATTTTGAGGTTGCTATCGCTACTGCGACTATGCTTTTTGGGTTGAGTTCCGGTGCCGCACTTGCTACTGTTGTAGGGGTGCTGATAGAAGTTCCGCTGATGCTTGTGCTGGTGAAGTTTTGTTTGAAGACGAAAGGCTGCTTCGCAAATGATTAATGTCTAATGATTAATGAAGGATTCGGCCTTTGGCCGAGACATTATTATTAAAACATATTTTATTTTTTAAGGGTTTTGTTATGAGTGACAATGATATTAATGATGTGAATTGTGGTAGTGATTGCGGGTCCTGCGGTGGTGAGGATAATGTTAACAACAGCGGCGGCGGCGATGGTGATGACAGCCCTTGCTGCGATTCGGGGAATAGCCATAAGCAGGCGGATCTGAAGATGCTTGTTTTTGTGCTGGTGCTGATACTTGCAGGTGCGGTTGCGGCTCACTCGATATTTAACAAAGATAAAAATGCCGGGGCGTGCGGTCCGGGCGGCTGTCCTTCCGGTTCGGAGCAAGTTGAAGGTTCTCTTTCTTCGGATTCGGCTGATACGCTTTCGGGGAGTTGTCCGATTAGCGGAAAGTCTTCCGCGGGCGGCGATGATGTTAAAAAAGTTTTTAATGGCGAGAAAGCTGCAAGTCCGTGTTGTCCGGGAAGTGGCACTAAATAAAGCAGGAAGTCGCTTTGCGACAGTTTTTAGCTATTAGCCATTAGCTATGGAATCGGCTGGGCCGCGTTGTGACAGTTCTTAGTTCGTAGTTGTGGTGTTGCCTGGCAACGGCTGATTTTTTCAGTTTTAATTAAGGATGATCGATGATTGAAGTATGGGGCATACAGTTGGATGGGATACTATGGTATTGCGTTAGTGGTTCGTCTCTTTTTTTGGGCGCTTTGCTTTTGATCATGGCTGTGACGACGTCATTGTTTCCGTTAAAAAAGTGGCATAATATTCTGGTGTACTTTGTAGCAATTTTTGCTGTGCTGCTGATCTATATGGCGGCGGTTCCGTTTAGCAACTTTTTTTATCTTGCATGGGCGGTGTCAATCTTAATATGGCTGGTCTGCTTAATGCTAAGAATTCAGGCAAAATCAAAAATAACAATTGCAGTTTGCCTGGTCGCTGTGGTCATGGCCTTATTGGCGGTGCTTATGGAATTGCCACATCACATAATGCCATCAATTCCATCTCAAGGCCATAGCAGACTATTTGTTATCGGTGACTCAATAAGCGCCGGAATCGGGACGGCAGAAGAACGAACATGGCCCAAGATCGTAAGCGAAAAAGGATTAGAAGTTGTTGATGCTTCAATAGCTGGGGCAACAGTTCCGTCTGCGCTGCGTCGTCAAATACAGAAAATAACACCCGATTATGGTATTGTTCTTTTGGAAATAGGAGGGAACGATGTTTTCATGGGAACATCACACGAGGAATTCGAAAAAGCCTTGCGAAATATACTAGCAAAGATAGTAACTGATCAACACACTGTAATAATGCTGGAAGTGCCGGTATTGCCATGGCAGGTTAAATACAACAGGATCCAACGAAAAGTTGCCAATGAATTTAACGTAACTGTTATACCAAAGAAATTTCTTGCCGGGATATTCTCAGCTAAAGGGGCAACAGTCGACCTTGCCCACCTTTCAGCAAACGGACATGAACTAATGGCACATAAAATATGGTCACTTATTTATCAATCTACACAAACAAAAAAAATGCTAACAAAGCCTGTTTCCGGTAATCAGTGACGGTATGTGCAACTAATGACCGCATGTGCAAGCTAGTTGCACGCCCTACAGGTTTTGTTGTTATGTTGGGTGACGGGTAAAGGGTGAAGCGTGTTTTGTGATGGGTGATGTTTTTGCGGCGTTTATGCGGGCCCTTTGGGCCCTTACCCCCGGCCTGAAGGCAGGGGGTTAAATGAGATTGGATGATTGCCTTTGGCAATCGCTATTATAATAAGTATTATTTTGTGAGGTTTTGTTATGCAGGAATGGTTGCGGCAGGTTGTTGAGAATGGTTCCGGGTGGCTTTTGGTTTTTGGGGCCTTTGCGGCTGGGGTTGTTACTGTGCTTTGCGGTGGTTGTAATGTTGCCGTCTTTGGTGCCGTCGCCGGGTATGCGGCTGGGCGGAAAGAAAAAGCCCGGGTCGATACGCTTGCTGTTTGTGCGGGGTTCTTTGTTTCTACCGCTTTGGTGCTTGCAGTGGCGGGGCTTTTGCTCGGCAGTGTTCAGTCGTTTGGACGGTATGGGAAAATTTTTGCCGGGTTTGTTACGATCATATTCGGGCTTGGGCTTTTGGGGTTTATTCCCTTTAAACTGCCGCGGTTTAAGATAGACGCTAAAGAGGGCGGGGGGCTTTTTGGCGGGCTGGTCTTCGGTGCGGCGATGGGGATGGCCAGTGCGAGCTGTACGTTTACGTGCTATGCGCCTTTGCTGGGGCTTGTGCTCGGCAGTGTGGTTGTTAAAGGAAGCAGCCTGTGGGGGATTATTACGATGGGCGTGTTTTCGCTTGGGTATTGTTTTCCGCTCGCTTTGATATTGACGGGTGTTAGTTTTGGTAAGCTTTCACTTGGTAAGAAACGCGGGAACGTTGTTAATGTTCTGCGGATCGCAGGGGGGATCGTTTTGGTTGGGATGGGGTTCCTTTTTTTATTGAAAGCATAACATTTAAAAATTAAAATGCAAAATTGAGGATTCGGCCTTGCGGCCGAGGCAATTTTATTACTTGGTCTTTTTTTTATGGTTGATACTATAGTTGGGATTAGTGAGTATACCTTTGGCGGGCGGGCGTTTGTTCGGGCTGCTTCTTCCTATGGCTGGGATGAAAGATTTGGGAGCTGGAAGTGCCGCTGGGGTGTTTGGCGTATGCATTATATAGTTGCTCCCGGGTTGTATGCCGTTGGTTCGCCTGATGGGGATAGTCCTGTTATGGTTAGTTGTAATTATAAGATGAGCTTTGATCGACTCAGGCGCGATCTTGGCGGGATGGATGCGTGGATACTGGTGATCGATACTAACGGGATCAATGTCTGGTGTGCGGCTGGGAAGGGGACGTTCGGGACCGATGAGATTGTTCGGCGGGTTGAGGAGTTTAAACTTGGCGAGGTTGTTTCGCATCGTGAGCTTATTGTGCCGCAGCTTGGGGCGCCTTCTGTAAGCGGGCATGGGGTTCGTAAGGCGTGCGGTTTTAAGGTTACTTACGGGCCTGTTCGGTCGAAGGATATTGCGGCGTTTATGGGTGCCGGTAAGAAAGCTACCGATGAGATGCGGCGGGTTAAATTTGGTCTTGTGGACCGAGCGGTTTTGGTGCCTATGGATATTGTTATGGGTTTGAAGATCGGTGTTTTTGTTGCGGCTTGTTTGTTCGTGCTTGGAGGGATTTACCGGGGCGGGTATTCGTCGGATTTAGCGATGAGTGTCGGGGGAAAGAGTGCGGTGCTCTTTTTGGGTTCGTTCTTTTGGGTTGCGGTGCTTGGGCCCTTACTTTTGCCGTGGCTTTGGGGAAGGGCGTTTGCTTTGAAGGGTGTTTGGGTTGGTTTGGGGCTATTGGTTGTGGTAGGGTGCTTTAATGATTTTCTTGCGGACGGTTGGTTTTGGGCCGGGGCGTGGGTGCTTGCGATACCGGCGTTGAGTAGTTTTGTTTTGATGAATTTTACAGGGGCTTCTACGTATACTTCGCTTTCGGGAGTGAAACGCGAGATGCGTATTGCGGTTCCGGTTCAGATTGGGTGTGTTATTGCGGCGGCGTGTTTGTGGATTGTGAATTTGTTTTTGTGAGTCGCCG